>JADCGN010000018.1 GCA_020249005.1 Alphaproteobacteria bacterium | reverse complement strand
GGCCTCCGATGCGGTGGCTTGTGATTCTTCCTCTCGCACTGGCAAGCCTGAATGCGCCTGCCCATGCCTTTGGCGACTGCGCCACCGGTGTGGGCGGCCAACTGCGGGCGGTGGTTCGTGGCGGTCTGACAGCCTTCGACTTCGTGAACCACCGTGACAAGGCAGGGACCGACGTCTACCGGCTGTTCGTCCGGCCGGCCCCGCTTGGCGAAGTGGCCAAGCTCTCCCTCGCATCGGCCGCAATTGCGGTCATCAACTGCGCCGCGCTGGAAGGCGGGAGCGCCGAAGCCGCGACGCTGCGGGCCCGCCTGGCCGAAGCGGTGCAAGAAGCGCCACGTAACCTCACGGCCGATCGGGTTCAAAGGTTCTACCTGGCGCGGATGCGCAATGCCGCCCCGGATCAGCGGCAGTTGCTCTCGGTTCGTGAGCGGATTCTCTGGGCTGAAACGCTCGAACTGGCCGCCCGGCTGAACCCCAGCCTGGCCAGCGATTTTCGTAAGCTGAGTGCCGACCTTAGCCTACGCGGCCAGCCCATCTAACGAAAAGCCACCCGCCCGTACCCCTTAGAAGGTACGGGCGGTTGCGCGTTTGGCGTTTTTACTGCTAAACATGGGGGCATGCAAACCGCCCCCGAGCTCAACGACCTGATCCGCCAACGCCAACACAAGTTTGAGGCCTACCTGCAACGCGGCGGCCAGCGTTACCCCAACGAGGCCAAGCCGAATGCCACCACCGCCGAGTTGGCGGCCCGCTATGCCGCGGCCGATAAGGAAACGCTGCTTGGTACGCCGACGCCCCTTTATACCCTGTGTGGCCGCGTCATGGCGTTGCGGTTGTTCGGCAAGCTGTTGTTTGCCCAGCTGCAAGATGGTGTCGGCCGGTTGCAGATTTCCTTAAGCGTGGATGGCAGCGGCGCTGAAGTGTTTGGCCTCTTCAACGATTGCATTGATTTGGGCGACTGGGTGGCCGTAACCGGCCGGATGGGCCGCACCAACAAGGGTGAGCTGACGTTGCAGGTGGAGCAGTTTGGCCTGCTGGCCAAGTGCCGCCATCCGCTGCCCGACAAATGGCACGGCTTGGAAGACGTGGAAGCCCGCTACCGCCAGCGTTACCTGGATATGCTGGTCAACCCCGAGGTACAGCAGGTGTTCCTCACGCGCAGCCGGATGGTGAGTGCGATTCGGCGGTTTTTGGATGACCAGGGCTTTGTGGAGGTGGAAACGCCGGTGTTGCAATTGCAAGCCGGGGGCGCCAGCGCGCGGCCGTTCCACACCCATCACAATGCCTTGGATTTGGCGCTCAATTTACGGATTGCGCCCGAGTTGTTTTTAAAACGCCTGTTGGTGGGCGGAATGCCGCGGGTGTACGAGCTTTCCCGCAACTTCCGCAACGAAGGAATCTCCACCAAGCACAACCCCGAATTTACCATGCTGGAGTGGTACATGGCCTTCGCCACCCGCGAAGCGATGATGCAGCTGATGGAAGACTTGCTGCGCCATGTGGTGATCCACCTGAACGGCCATGCCCAGCTGGCCTATGGCGACCACGTGATTGACTTTGGCAAGCCCTTTACCCGGCTGACCATGCGCGAAAGCTTGCTGACGTTGGGTGGCTTTACCGAAGCCGATTTGGCAACGGTGGATGCACTGACTGCGGCGGCCCGCACCAAGGGGGTTGAAATCCCCAGCCCGGTGTCAAGTTATGGCGAGTTTTTCCAACACTGCTTTGAAACCCTGGTGGAGCCACAGCTGATTCAGCCCACCTTTATTATGGACCACCCGATTGAAACCTCGCCATTAACCCGCGAGCACCCCGACCGGCCCGGCTGGACCCAACGGGCCGAGCTGTACATTGCCGGGCGCGAACATGCCGAACACTATTCCGAGCTGAACGACCCGGATGACCAACGGGCGCGTTTTGAAGCCCAACGGAAAAAGGCCCAGCAGGGCGACGCCGAGGCGATGCCGTTTGACCACGATTTCCTCCATGCCCTGGAATTGGGCATGCCTCCGGCCGGAGGGGTTGGACTGGGGATTGACCGGCTTGCTATGCTGCTGACCAACCAGCCCAGCATCCGCGATGTCATCCTCTTCCCGCTCCTTCGCCCCAAAGCCAGTTAGGCGCCGCCGCTGGCCGTGGCTGCTGCTGGCGGCGTTGCTGGCGCCGTTGGCCTATGCGGTGGCGCTTATCTGGCTGCCGGTGCCCGCCACGCCGCTGATACTCTGGCGTTGGGTGAACGGCGTGGGGGTGAGTTCCGAGCATTGGTTTTGGCAGCGCAATTGGGTACCGCTGGCCAGGTTGCCGACGGTAATTCCGCAAGCGGTGATTGCCAGCGAGGATAACCGCTTTTGCTTGCATGGCGGCGTGGATTGGCTGGCGGTGCAGCAGGTGTATGAGGAATGGCAAGACGGCGAGGGCCTGCGCGGGGCCAGCACCGTTTCCATGCAGGTGGCGCGCAATGTGTTCCTCTGGCCGAATCAGGACCCGCTGCGCAAGGGCCTGGAAGTGCCGTTCACCTACCTGATTGAGTACCTGTGGGGCAAACGGCGGATCATGGAAGTGTACCTCAACATCGCCGAATGGGGGCCGGGCGTGTATGGCATCGATGCCGCCGCGCGTTACCATTTCAACAAGCCTGCCCGTAAGTTAAGCCGGGCCGAGGTGTTCCGGTTAATAAGCATTCTGCCCAGCCCGCTGCGCTGGAACCCCAAAGCGCCCAGCCGATGGGCGCGGGGGCGGGTGGCCAGCTTGGGGATGCGCATCGTGCAGTTGGGGCCGCTGACACAGTGCGTGAAATAAACATTGGAATTGTTAATGATTGTGCTGGCTATTTTTTGGGCAGCCTGATAAGGCAAGGCTGAAACGGAAAGTGAAGCGAATGGCGTACGAAGGCGGGCGTGGCCCCAAAAAGAGCGGCGGATTTGGCGGTAAACCACGCGGCGCTGGCCCCAGCCGTGGCCCGGGCGGCCCGCGTAAAAGCTATGGCCAAGCTGGGGAAGGCCGGCCTGCCTACGGTGAAAAGCGCAGCTATGGGCCGCGTAAGGAGTTTGGTGAACGGGGCGGTGACAAACCTGCTTTTGGCGAGCGTAAGCCTTATGGCCCACGGAAAGACTTTGGCGACCGTCCGGCACGCCCCTATACACCGCGTGGTGAGGGCAGTGGCGACCGCTCCCGCGGCTACGGCCCCCGCAAGGAGTATGGGGAACGCGGCGGTGACCGCCCGGCACGCCCTTACACCCCGCGGGGCGAAGGCGAGGAGCGTCTGCGCAGCTATGGCCCGCGTAAAGAGTATGGCGACCGGGGCGACCGTCCGGCCCGGCCTTACGCGCCCCGTGCGCCGCGCGAGGAAACGTTTGAACGCCCGGCCAAAACCTGGGGCGATGCCAAAAAGCCGCGTTATGCCGAAAAGGTTAGCGGTAAAGCCCAGTTTGAACGCAAGCCCAAGAGTGACGACAGCACGGTCTTGGCCAACCGCGATGGTTGGCTGGTGGGGCAGCACGCCGTCTTGGCCGCTTTGCGCAATGGGCGGCGGAAGATTCGGGAAGTTTGGCTGCTGAGCGAAGCTACCGGGGAACTGGCCCAGGTGCTGGGGGCTCACCCCGAATGGCCGGTGCAAATCAAGGCCCGGGAAGATTTTAACCGCGAGTTTGCCGATGCCGTGCACCAAGGCGTGGCCGCGCTGGTGGGCAACTTGCATCAGCCCAGCCTGCCGGAATTGCTGGCCAGCAAGCCCCGCCTGTTGGTGGCGCTGGACCAAGTGACCGACCCGCATAACTTAGGGGCCATCGTGCGCAGCGCCGCCGCCTTTGGCGCGGGTGGCGTCCTGGTGACCGAGCACCGCGCCGCAGGCGTGAATGCCACCGCCGCCAAAGCGGCTGCAGGCGCCTTGGAAACGGTGCCGGTGGCGGAAATCACCAACCTGGCCAATGGGCTGAAAATGCTGCAGGAAAATGGCTATTATTGCATCGGCTTGGCCGGTGAGGCCGAGGCTGAGCTGGCGGAAGTTTTAACCAGCGTGAAGGCCAAGCAACCGGTATGCCTGGTGGTGGGCAGCGAAGGCGAAGGCCTGCGCCGCCTGACGCGCGAACATTGCGACCAGCTTGCCAAAATTGCGATTGCCGACGCCGTGGAAAGCCTGAACGTGAGCGTGGCTACCGGGGTGGCATTGGCGCTGATCAGTCGCCGCTAACATAGGTCGAAAAAGCGGCCTGGTGGTGGGGGTAAAAACCACCCGGCTGCGC
>JADCGN010000017.1 GCA_020249005.1 Alphaproteobacteria bacterium | reverse complement strand
GGGGCATGAACGCCACGTTGCACCGCTTGCCCAGCCACCCCGCCCGCATGGAAAAGCTGCTGGCGGCGGTGAAGAAAGTGGGCGTGAGCGACCCGGCGGTGTTGGGCGCGATGGCGAAAATCCCGCGTGAGCTGTTCTTAAGCCCCAGCCTGGCGGCCCAGGCCTACGATGATCTGTGCCTGCCGATTGGCGAGCAGCAAACCATTTCCATGCCCAGTGTGGTGGGCAAGATGACTGCGGCCTTGGGCCTCAAGGGCCGCGAGAAGGTGCTGGAGATTGGCACCGGCTGTGGCTACCAAGCGGCGGTGCTGGCCAAGCTGTGCGGGCGGGTTTACACCATCGAGCGCCATGCCCCGCTGCAAAGGGCCGCCGTGCAGCGCCTTGGCCAAATGGGCATTCACAACATCGTCCCCAAAGTGGGCGACGGTACGTTGGGTTGGCCCGAGCAGGCCCCGTTCGATGCGATTATTGTAACAGCGGCCGGGCCGAAAGTGCCCGAAGCCCTGGTGGCGCAGCTGAAAGAGGGCGGGGTGCTGGTGATTCCGGTCGGCCCGCAGGAAACGCAGCAAACGCTGGTGAAAGTAACCAAGCTGGCGGGCGGCAAGCTGCAGGAAGAGTTGTTGGGCCCCGTCACCTTCGTGCCGCTGATTGGCGCGCAAGGCGCCGCGCCGACGCGGGCGCGGGCTTAAGGCTGCTGGAAGGTCAGCTCAATGTCCCGGAAGTTGGGGAGTTCGTTGGCGGGAATCGGCAACGGCATCGCTTTTTGTACCGCGCGCAAGAGCGAGTTGTCGAAGAACTGTTGGCCGGAACTGCGGGTGACGTAAATTCCGGTTAGGTTGCCGACCTCATCCAGGCTGACTTGCACGGTGACGGTAAGGCCACGGACATCGAGCCCGGGAGGGATCAGCCAATTGCGCGAGATGTGGTCGCGGATGGCGTTGACGATGCCGCCATCGGCCAAGTTGAGCTGCAGCCGCGGTCCTTCGCCCGCCTGCTGCGTGCTGGGTTTGGCGTTGGGGGTGGGCTTGGCAGCTTGCTTGGCCAGTGCATCCACAAAATCCAACTGTGCCAAAAAGTCTTCGGGGTTCTTCACCACTTTGGCGTCGGGCTTGTTCTTCACCACCTTCTTCTCGCGCGGGGTTTTATCCAGCACCGGGGGGCGCTCGGCAGCGGCGATGTCGGATTCCTTCACCACCGGCGTGGCGGAAACCGGCTCGGCCAGCTTGGTGGTGGCCTCGCTTTCGGGCATGGATTTCATATTGGGCGGCGGCTCTTTGGGGGCCGGGGAATCCTGCGTGCGGATTTCCTCAATTTCTTTGGGCTTGCTGGGCATGGCGGGAATCGGCACGCCAACCAGCTGCACCTTCACCGCCTGGGGCGGGGCCAAGCGGGCGGTATGGCCGATGGTAAAGGTGAGCAACAGCAGCGCCACCACGTGCGCGCCAAACGACAACCCCACGTAGCGCTTGAGCGTATCTTGGGTGGTCAGGCGCGGGTGAATGGTGTAGGCCACGGGCGGTTGCGGTGCGCCTTGCGTTACTGCATGGGCTCGGTGACCAGGCCCACATCCACCATTCCGGCGGCTTGCAGGGCAGCCATCACCTTCATCACGCTGCCGTAATCCATGCGGCCGTCGGCGCGCAGCAGGATGCTGGCGTTCTCACGGTTTTCCTGCACGACTTGCAACCGCGGAATTAGGTTTTCCATCGGCACCAGGGCGCTGCCCACATAGATGCTGCCATCGGGTTTCAGAGTAATTTCCACCGGCTTGTCCTGTTCAATCGGCTTGGCATCGGCTTTGGGCAGCGCCACCTGCACGCCTTGGGTCATCATCGGCGCGGCCACCATGAAGATGATCAGCAGCACCAGCATCACGTCCACAAACGGCGTGATGTTCATCTCGCTCATCGGCGCGTAGCGTAAGCGCCCGCGCTTGCCGCCGTTGCCCATGCTCATGCCCATAGCCTAACCCTCCGTTGCCTTATTTGCGCCCGGTACGCTTGGTACTTTGGCGCTCCAGTACGGTCAGGAATTCATCGATGAAGGTTTCAATCCGCCCACTGTAGTGGCCCAGCTGGCCGGAAAGCTTGTTGTAGGCGATGGTCGCCGGGATGGCGGCAAACAGGCCTATTGCGGTGGCGAACAGCGCTTCGGCAATCCCCGGCGCCACCACGGCCAGGCTGGTGTTTTTGCTTACCCCAATGCTTTGGAAGCTGGTCATGATCCCCCACACCGTGCCCAGCAGACCAATGAAGGGGGCGGTGGAGCCGGTAGTGGCGAGCAGCGGAAGCCAGGCTTCCAGCGCTTCAATCTCGCGCCGGGCGGTGGCATCCATCATGCGGCGCGCACGTTGCAGGGCGGTGCCGTCGCGGCGTTCTTCCTCGGTGGCGGCATTCCACTCTTCCAACCCCACCACGAACACACTGGCCATGGGGTGGGCGCCCTGTTGTGGATTCACGCTGCGGGTAAAGCTTTCCAGCGTGTGGCTGCCACTCCAGAAGACTTGCTCAAAGCTGTCGGCTTGCCGGTGCAGCGTTTTAAATTGCCGCCCCTTGGCGGCCCACACGGCCCACACGGCCACGCTGGCAGCAAAGAGGCCAAGCATGATGGCTTTCACAAACAATCCGGCTTGCCAAAACAGGCTCCAGAAGCTCATGTCGGCATGCACGCCCAAGGTGGTGGGTTCCATGTGTGGGTTTCTCCCTCAATTCACGTTACAACTTACCGCCGACCATAGGCAAAACCTGGGATTTTGGGCAAGCCAGCCTGCCCGCAAAGTGGCCAATTGTGCGTGTGGCTTCAGCCGCGGGTAAGGATTATGCTGTGCGGCCTCCACCCAAGCACAGCGGGAGGCCGAAGCCTCCCGCAAACGTTCGCATATGCAAGGTTTAGTTATACAGCACGCGCAGCGTCACCGGGTCACCACCCGCACCACTGGTGCTATATACCCCAGCGCTAACCCCAGCACCGCTGTTGGCGACAATGCGGCCACCGATATTCACGGCCAACACACCCGGGCCAGGGATGGCCACCGACGCAATCGCGGGCGTGGTCAGACCGGCTGCGTCACAGTCGGTGGCGGCGGTGTTAACCCCACCCGTGGTGTCAATTTCAATGGCGCTCAAAACAATGGTTTGACCGGCACCGCGGGAGAGAATAGCAGTATCATCGCAAGCGATGTTCACCGTTTCGGCAGGCGTTCCGGTAATTTCCAAAATCCCCGGGGTGGCCGTACCGGTAGCCGGCAGGATGTAGAAACCACCGGTGACGCTGCGGGTACCGTCGGTACGGACGATAATTTCGGAGGTGTCGGGGGTCCCTGTAAAGTCGGTCCGGGGGCCGGTGGCGTTAAAGGCCAAAACGGAGGTTTGCGTCACTGTTAGGGCGACACGAAAACTGGCGGTGGCTTCCACATCCCCATCCACGGCAAACGCGCCGAAGAACGGAATCACGGAGGCTGCGGCGGCCAATTTGAGGGTACGAAGGTGCTTCATGCAGTGGTTCCTTTGTTGTTGCAGCGAATTCATTCCGCTTTCTTATGCATAGAAAATCACAGCTGCCTGACAGTTGCCTAGCCCCCCTCATGGTACTTTGCTTAATCATCGTGCTTTTTAGGTAATATTTGTATTACCTAATGGGATGGATGGTTGCCCCTCCCGCAAGCAGTTGTGTGGCGCAAATCCTTGTTGAGCCTGGTGAAACCGGGCAATTTGGACAGTATGAAAACAAGAAAAATTGGGCTGCTGGGGGCGGGCCTGTTGGCGCTGCTGGCTGGCCCGGCTTGGGCGGTGAGTTTGGTTGACCCGGTGACGCTGAACTTCGGAAAAACCGACTATGCGCTGCCGCTGACGGGCACCATTGCCTTGGGAACCGATGGCACGGTGGCCTACAGCGGGGCGTTTGACGGCAGCGGGGTGGGGGCGGCCGGCCAACTGCGGCTGCAAGATACTCCCGGCACCGTGGTGGAAATCGCCTGTGCCGACGGCACCTTAGCCCACAGCGGGGGCGCCACCTTGGCCTTGGAAGGGGGGTTGGCGGTGGGCGCCGCCAACGTGGGGACCTACGGCGCGGCGTTGGCGTGCGATGGCTTAGGAACGGTGTTAACGACCCACAGCCTTACTGCGCAAAACTCTGAAAACATAATTTTCTTTGGCGGCAGGCTGACCCCCACCAGCCTGCAAGCGGGGGCTTATACCACCACCAACACGGGCGGGGTGCCGCTGGCGGTGCGGGTGGTGGTGCAATAGCGGGGTGATGATGCAGTGCAATACGGTGTGACAACCCGCGCTTTCAGCCTGGCCAGCCATGGGGTGGTGGTGGGGGTGTTGCTGGGCTGGGTGCCG
>JADCGN010000016.1 GCA_020249005.1 Alphaproteobacteria bacterium | reverse complement strand
GGGGCAACGCCTGAGCCGGGTGCGCGCCGGGCCGTTCCGCAGCGTGGCCGATGCCGAAGAAGCTTTGCGCACCATTCAAGGCACTTGGCCGAGCGCCCAGATTAAGGTGGAACGGCGCTAAGCCGCCGCCTAATCTGCCGCCAGCTGGCCTTGCATCGACGGCGGGTGCGCGGCAGAGTGCGGCCATGAAAAAATTCCTTGCCGTTGTTGTTGCCGCCTTGTTGCCTGCCGCCGTGTGGGCGCAAGCCGTTTCCCCCAGTGCTGCCATCAGCCCCACGCGCCCGCAGGCCTTGTTTGTGCTGCACCCGCAAACTGGTACGGTGGTGGAAAACGTGAACGGTGACGCCCGGATGGGCCCGGCCAGCCTGACCAAAATGATGACGCTGTATTTGCTGTTCGATGCGTTGAAAAGCGGCCAGTTGACGCTGTCTTCCACGATTCCCGTTTCCGAAAAGGCCTGGCGCGCCGAGGGCAGCAAGATGTTCATCGAGGTGGGCAAGCAGATTCCGGTGGAAGACTTGATCCGCGGGATTGCGATCGTGAGCGGCAATGACGCCTGCATTGCGGTGGCCGAGCACCTGGGCGGCACCGAGGAGGGCTTTGCCCAACTGATGAACAAGAAGGCCACCGAGCTAGGCATGACCGGCAGCCACTTTGTGAACGCCAGCGGCTTACCCGACCCCAACCAGTACACCACGGCGCATGATATGGCCCGGCTACTGACGGCGATTTTCCGCGACTTCCCCGAATACCGGCACTTCATGGCCGAGCAGGAGTTTACCTTCAACAACATCCGCCAGCAGAACCGTAACCGCCTGCTGAGCATGAACGTGGGGATTGACGCCAGCAAGACCGGCCACACCGAAGAGAGCGGCTACCACCTGGCCAGCACGGCGGTACAGAACGGCCAACGCCTGGTGGTGGTGGTGATGGGGACGGCCAGCTTTGGCGAGCGGGAAGGGCGCACGCTGCAGGCTTTCCGCAACACCTTTGCGCTCTATACGCCCAAGCTGATTGCCAAGGCGGGCGAACCGGTGGTGCGGGATGTGCCCGTGTGGCACGGCGTGGCCAACCGCATGAACCTGACCGTGGCCCACGATGTGGTGGCCTATGTCAGCAAAGCCAATGCCGACCAGGTGAAGGTAACAGTGACGAGCAACAGCCCATTGCTGGCCCCGCTGGCGGCCGATGCACCGAGTGGGGAACTGGTGGTGACGTTGCCGAATGGGGAAACGCAAACCTACGGCCTGGTGCCCGCGCAACCGGTGGAGCAAGCGGGCTTCCTCAAACGCTGGTGGCAGAGCCTGCTGCGGCTGGTGGGGCTGTGGTAGAATGGTAGGTAAATATATTGCGATTGAAGGACCTGATGGTGCTGGTAAGACAACGCAGCTAAAGCTGCTGGCGAAGGCCTTTGAACAAGCGCAATTAAAGTATATTACCGTACGAGAACCTGGTGGTACTGATGTTGGAAAGCAGCTGCGGGAGATTTTACTGACTGGTCATGCCGATAAAATGGATGGCGTGATGGAAGCCCTGCTTTTTTCAGCTGACCGTCGTCATACAGCGATGACAATCACCAAGCCATCGCTAGAAAAGGGGATGTTTGTTCTCTCTGACCGTACTTATCTCACCACGATGGTATTTCAAGGCTATGGCCGTGGTTTAAACCGAGATATACTCGAGACACTCACTCAAATTGCCATTGATACGATCCGGCCAGACCTGATGGTGGTACTTGATGTTGATGAGCAAACCAGTTTGCAGCGCAAAGGGGTTCAAGCCCAGGCCGGACTACAGGAGATACGCTTTGAAAGCATGGGTGAAAGCTTTCATGCACGTAACCGTAAAGGCTATCTTTCTGAGGCAGCAAAAAATTCTGAAACTTATTGGGTTTTAGATGCAAGTCAAGGTATGGAAGCCATTCATCATTCTATTGTGGCAGAGATTAATCAACGTTTCGGCTTAAATCTTCAAGCTGTCATTTAAGTGTGGTACACAGAGGCCATGAGCCTCTTTACCCAACCCCTCGGCCACACGGCGGCGCAGGCCCAACTGGCGCAGCTGTTGGCGCAAGGGAAGTTCCCGCACGCCGTGCTGCTGCATGGGCCGCAAGGCGTGGGCAAGGCCACCTTGGCGCGCTGGCTGGCGGCGCGGCTGATTTGCGGCCCGGCCGGTGAAGCGGGGCGCAACCCACTGACCCCCAACAAGGCTTCGCCGCTGTGGGCCCAACTGCAGGCGGGGAGTTGCCCAGATTTTCACGTCCTCACGGTGCCGGAGAAGAAAAAGAGCATTGGTGTGGAAGAGGTGCGCAGCTTGCTGGAAACCTTGCTGCGCAGCAGCGAACACGCCCGGGTGGTGGTGGTGGATGCGCTGGATGATATCACCCCCGACGCCGCCAATACGTTGCTGAAAACCCTGGAAGAGCCGCGCCCGGGGATTTACTTTTTACTGGTTTGTCATCACTTAAGCGCGGTGCTGCCCACCATCAAAAGCCGTTGCCGCTTGCTGAAGCTTGGCGTGTTGACCGACGCCGAAACCAGCGCGGTGTTGGCCGCCCAAGGCGCTGACTTGGCCGATACAGCCCTTGCCAAAGGCCGCCCCGGCGTGTGGTTGGGCCTTACGGCCGCGCAAAAGGCAGCGCTGCAAGGGTTACGGCAAGGGGTCCTGCCAAGCGCCACCACCCCGGCGTTGTTGCGGTTGCTGCAACAGCATCTGGCTACCTTGCCCCCCAGTTACGCGGTGGCCCAAACCTATGCCGCCTTAAGCAAACTGCAAGACCAACAAGACCGCCTGAACCTACCCGCCAGCTTGGTGCATGAGCAGGCGCTAGGCCTTACCGAACCATTCCTGCGCCCCCATGCTGATTGACACCCACGCCCACCCGCAGCACCGGTTTTACGGCGATGAACCGGTGTTGCCGCTGTCTGCATATTTGGCACAGGCTAAAGCCGCCGGGGTAGGGCAGGTGTTGGGCGTGGCCTGCCGCCGTGAAGAGTGGGCGCCGCTGTTGGCCGCCGCCGCCCAATATCCCGCCTTGCGGGTGATTGCCGGGGTGCATCCGCACGATGCCGACCAAGCCGTGACGGCGGCGGAACTGGCAGATTTGGCCACCCACCCGGTGGTGGCGGGGTTGGGCGAAACGGGGTTTGATTTCTATTACGACAATCTGCCCGATGCGGCGACGCAGGAGGCCAGTTTTCGGCGGCACATCGACGTGGCCTTGGCGCATGGGCTGCCGGTGGTGATTCACACCCGCAACGCCGAAGCCGAAACTGTGCGGGTGCTGCGCGATTACCTGGGGTTGCCGTTTGTGCTGCATTGCTTCAGCGGCACGCCGTGGCTGGCCGAACAGGGGTTGGCGCTGGGGGGGTATCTCAGTTTTAGCGGGATGTTGACCTTTGGCAAAAAGAGCGAAGAACTCCGCCAGATTGCCGCCACCGCGCCGCGCGACCGGGTGCTGTTGGAAACCGACGCGCCCTATTTGGCGCCCGCGCCACACCGCGGCCAGCGCAACGCCAGCAGCCTGCTGCCGCACACCGCCGCCGCCCTGGCCGACTTGTGGCAATGCAGCACGGCCGAAGTGGCCGAAACCACCACGGCCAACGCCCGGCGCTTGTTTGCGCGGCTGGCTTAGGGCAACATTCAACGCATGAACAAACCCGATGCCAAGCAGGGGCAAAAGAAAGGTGGCCTCGGCGCCGCCTTTGGCGCGTTTTCGGGGGTGATTGACGACATCGTGAATGAGGTGAAGCAAGACCTCAAGGAAATGACGCCCGCGCAAAAACAGCCCTCGGCGCGGGAGAAATTGCTGGCCGATGCGGACAGCCGGATGGCCTTGGTGAGCGGCGCCGCCAGTGGTGTGAGCGAAAACACGGTTGAGTTTCAACCCGCGGCCGCGCCTCCGCCGGTGGCGGCCCCCAGCCCTGCGGCGGAAGGCCTGCCCCAAGGCAATTTGTGGCAGGCGTTGCGTAACCGGGCCCAACAGACCGCGCTGCGCACCGATGCGGTGTATCATGCCTTAACCCCCGCCGATGTGGAAAGCTACGCGCGCGCGGTGGCGAATGAAACCAAGCCACCCTTTACGCTGGGGTTGTTGGCCGCCAACGTGGCGGCGCTGAGCGAAGAGGAAATGAACGAGGGCGCCATGCCCGAATTGCTGACGCAGGTGTTGCTGCAAGCGATTGCGCGCGAGCCCCGCTTGTTCGGTGCGCTGGGGGCGGGGCCACGGCAACTGTGGAGCAGTTTGGATAATCTGGAACGGTTTCTGCTCGAACAATTTAATACGCACCGTAAGTTGATTGCGGTGGGGCCGATTGGCTTGGACGAACCCTTTGCGCCCTACACACTGGCGCAACAGCAAGCCCAAGTGGCGTTGCAGCTGGAAAGTGCGGCGGATTTTGGCATGCCGGCCTTGCTGAGCACCCGCAAAACCCAGGAACGCTTGGCCGAAACCTTGGGC
>JADCGN010000015.1 GCA_020249005.1 Alphaproteobacteria bacterium | reverse complement strand
CCGCTGGCATCGGCGGTGATGAACGGCAGGTTGATGTCAATCGTGGTGGCTGAGGAAAGTTCCTTCTTGGCCTTTTCCGCTTCGTCCTTCAGGCGTTGCAGCGCCAACTTATCCTTGGTGAGGTCGATGCCTTCTTGCTTTTTAAATTCATCGGCCAGCCATTGCAGCACGCGGCTGTCGAAGTCTTCCCCGCCGAGGAAGGTGTCACCATTGGTGGCCTTCACTTCCACCACGCCGTCGCCGATTTCCAGGATGGACACGTCGAATGTGCCGCCGCCGAGGTCATACACCGCAACAGTCTTGTGGCCCTTGATGTCCTCACCCAGGCCGTAGGCCAGCGCGGCGGCGGTGGGCTCGTTCACCAAGCGCAGCACTTCTAGGCCCGCAATCTTGCCGGCATCCTTGGTGGCTTGGCGCTGGGCGTCGTTGAAGTAGGCGGGCACGGTGATCACGGCTTGCGTCACCTTTTCGCCCAAGAAGGCTTCGGCAGTGTCCTTCATTTTCTGCAGCACCATGGCGGAGATCTCGGCCGGCGCCATGGCCTTGCCGCCCACTTCCACCCAAGCGTCGCCGTTGGGGCCCTTCACGATTTTAAATGGGCTATGCGCCTTGGCCTTTTCCACCATCTTATCGTCAAAGCGGCGGCCGATGAGGCGCTTGACCGCAAACAAGGTGCCTTCCGGGTTGGTGATGGCCTGGCGCTTGGCGGGTTGGCCCACCAGGCGTTCGCCGTTCACGTTGCCCTTGGCAAAGGCCACGATGCTGGGCGTGGTGCGCGCACCCTCGTTGTTTTCAATCACGCGGGTTTCCTTGCCGTCCATCACGGCCACGCAGCTGTTGGTGGTGCCGAGGTCAATGCCGATGACTTTGCTCATGGGTGTACTCCTTTATTTCACGATTTCAAATTTCACGAGTGTAAATTCTTCAGTGGGTAAAGCTTCAGGAAAACTTTTTTGAAACCCGTGCCAAAAGTCTTCCCGGCTCGCATAGCCATTTTCCTGAATATCTTCCACACTCATTGTTACCAAAGTCCGTTTTTCAATGTGATTTACTTTTAATTTGGCGAATGGTTGGTTCTCAGTATTTATAAATGCATCAAGTTCTTGACCCAGACTGAAGAATCTTTCACCCCAGCGCGTTGTTTGTTTTTTCTCGCCAGAAAGAATTTTAGAACGCGACTCTGGCCAAAACTTAATAATATTTTGAATTTCACTTGGCATAATTACGCGGCCCCCTTGCTCACACTCACCAACGCTGGCCGCAGCAGCCGCCCGTGCAGGGTGTAACCTGCCTGCAGCTCGGCCACGATGTGCCCTGGTGCAACTTCAGCGCTCGGTACTTCGGTCATCGCTTGGTGCAAATCGGGGTTCATGGCATCGCCAGGGTTTACTTCGGTTTTCATAATCCCATGGCGCTGCAAAATGGTGGTGAACTGGCTGGCGGTCAGCTCCACGCCTTTACGCAGCCCGTCGCCTTCCGGGGCCGCGAGGGCACGGGCGAGATTATCCGCCACACTCAGCACATCTTTCGCAAAGCTTTGGGCGGCATAGAGGCGGGCCTCGGCCACTTCAGCCTGGGTACGTTTACGGAAGTTTTCGAGTTCCGCGGCAGCCCGGTAGGCTTTGTCTTGCCAATTCTTCAGCTCGGCCTGCAGTGCGGCAGTGGCAGCATCTTCGGGCAGCACTTCGCTGGCGGGCAGCGCACCTTCGGTCAACGGATTCTCCAAAACTTTATCGGTGTCGGTCATGCGGGTTACTCCTTGTCTTCGGTGCGATCGTTCACCGCCTGGTTCAGCAGCTTGGCGGTGAAATCCACCACCCCCAGCGTACGTTTGTAATCCATCCGCAACGGGCCGATCACGCCAAGCGAACCCACCAGCTTACGGTGCTTATCGGCAAAGCTGCTGCCCACCACGGCCACATCGTGGGCCAGGTCTTCGGCGCCCAGCACCGGCACATCGTTGCCGACGAAAATCTTGACGCCGCTGCTGCTCTTCACCTCTTCCACCAGCGCCATCAGCAGGCGTTTTTCCTCAAACAGCTTGATCAGGCCCTGCAGGCGGTCGCGCACCAATTCGGGATACTGGAACAGGTTGGTAGAACCAGCCACCACCATCGCGCCATCGGCGGTGATGGGCTGCCCCCACTGGTGGGCGGCGGCCATCATGTTGTCGATCATCGCGTTCACCTGGCCCTTTTGCTCGGCCAGCGCGGCAATCAGCGCGGTCCGGGCTTGGTCGAGCGTCTGGCCGGTCACCATCGGGCGCAGGGCCTTGGCGGCTTTTTCCAAATCCTCCACGCCGATGAAGGCGGGCACTTCAATCACGCGGTTTTCAATCTCGCCCGTCTTGGTGACCATCACCACCAACACGCGCTCGCCCGAGAGGCGGATGAACTCCATCGTCTCCAGCGGATCATGCGCCGCCTGCGGGGCCGACACCATCGCCGCGCAGTTGGTGACTTGGCTCAGCACGCTGCTGATATCCTGGGTGATTTGGCGCAGCGATTTGGTGGGGGAAATTTGCGCTTCCAAAGCTTCCTTCACGGCGGCTTCGGGCGGCGTGGCCTGCACCAAATGCTGGGCATAGAAACGGTACCCCTGGGCGGTGGGGATGCGCCCGGCGCTGGTGTGCGGATGGGTAAGCAGGCCCAGGGCTTCCAAATCCTGCATCACGTTGCGGATGCTGGCACCGGAAAGCTGATACTTGCCGCTTTCCACCAGCGCTTTGCTGCCCACGGGTTCGCCGCTGGCGGCATAGCTTTCCACCACGTCGTTGAGCACCTGCGCAGCACGGGCGGGCAGTTCCGGCAACGGCTGTTTGGTGGCGACATGCTTGGTGACCATGGGGCGGACGCTAGCCTGCTTTGTCACTCAAGTCAAGCAAGTGATAAATGAAAAGCGTAATTGGCCAACCCACGGTAAGTTTTAATAAAAATCCATCAACTTCAATTTATTGTGGGATTATTTCCGTCGCCTCAGCGGTGGCTTCAGCTTGCGCCCACAGGCTGTTGGGCACCAGCTTGGCCAGCCACGCGGCATGGGCGGCCAGTTCGGCGGTGGTGGGGGCCACCACCAAGCCATTCCCCGCCACCACGGGGGTGGCTTGGGCCGCCAGCGGTACGGTTGGTGCCACCGCCTCCAGGCCAAAGCTGGCTTGCAGCCCGCCCGTGAGTTCAACGTAAACTTCCGCCAACAGTTGGGCATCGAGCAACGCCCCATGGAACACCCGGGCGCTGTTATCAATACCGTAATGGCTGCACAGGGCATCCAGCTTATGCCGCTGGCCGGGCAGCTTCTCACAGGCCAAGGTCAGGGTATCCACCACCGGGTTGCTGTGCGGCGGCAAGCCAAGGCGCTGCAATTCCATCGCCATAAAGGCCATATCGAACTCGGCATTGTGGGCCACCAGGGTAGCATCGCCCACAAACGCCAGCCATTGATGGGCTACGTCACGGAACTTGGGGGCGTCTTTCACCCGTTCATCGGTGATGCCGTGGACGCGCATGGCGCCCGGGTCAATCAGCCGCTCGGGGTTGAGGTACACATGGAAGGTTTTGCCGGTGGGCAGGCGGTTGATGAGTTCCACCGCGCCGAGTTCGATCACGCGGTGATCTTCCACGCCAAAGCCGGTGGTTTCGGTGTCGAAGATGATTTCGCGCATAGTGGCTTTGTTAACGCGTTGCTGAACGGCAGGCAAGCAGGCCGCGGTAGTCGCCGCTCAGGCCCATGGTGCAACCGCGCACCGCTGGGCCCAACACCAGCACATGGTCGCGCCGCCACAAAGGTAAGTAAGGGCGCACGCTGGCCACCCGCCGCTGCACCTGCTGCGCCACGGCGGTTAGCGCAGCGGCATCGGGGGCGGCCAACAGGCGGGCGGTGAGGTCATCCAAGGAGGCATCGGCAACCGCCCCACGGTTTAAGCCTATCGGTGGGGTTTGCGTGCGGTTGAACACCTTGTGGTAGAAGGTGGGTTGCTGCAGCCCTGTCCAAGTCAGCAGCGCCACATCGAACTGCCCCTGTTGTACGCGACTGTGGAAGGTCGCCCACTCGGCGCTTTGCAAGTTCACCTGCACCCCCAGTTCGGCCCACGCGGCCTGAATGGCCTGGGCCAGGCGTTGGGAAAAGGCTTCGGTGCTGGTCAGCAGCGTCAACGTCAGGCGGGTGCCGTCGGGCCCTAGCAACAGGGTGCGGCCGTCGGGCAGTTGGGTGTCATCCAGCAACCCGGCAGCGGTGAAGGGGTCGAACGGGTCTTCCGGCGCGGCCCACAAGGCCGGGTGCCCCGGCGGCAGCAAGCTGGTGGCGGGCTGGGCCAGGTTGTTCAATAACGCCTTGCGCAACAGCGGGCGGTTAAGGCCCAACGAGAGTGCCTCGCGGACGCTGGCTTCCGCCAGCACGGGGTTACGAAAGTTCAACGCCAAATAACTGTAACTGCTGCTGGGCACCGCCTGCACCTGCCACCCACGGCTGGCGGCTTGGGCTTGAGCGTAACGCACCAGCGTGGGGGGCAGGTCATGCACCAGCACCTCCAGTTCACCCTGCTGCAGCTTCAGCACCCGCGTGGTGGCATCGGCCAGCGGAATGAATTGCAGGGTGGGAAGGGCTTGGGTGGGCGAAGGCGTGAGCGCCACCACGCCGGTGGCTTCCAGGTGTGTTGCCACGTAGGGGCCCGCACCGAAGCTGGGGGCAGCCGGGTCGGCCAACGGGGTTTCCACCAAGGTGCTGATGAAGCCAAGGTTCGGTGCGGGCAGGGCAAATTCCAAGGTGGTGGCGGTGGGCGCGGTGATGGACACATCGCGCCAGCCACCCGCCAACGGACTGCGGGCGTTGGCCTGCACCTGCTGCAGCCAGCCAGCTACGGCGGTAGCGGTCAGCGGTGTGCCGCTGGTGAACATTTTGTCGGAAGGCAGCGTGCACGCCACGCGGGTCGGCGTGGCAACGGTGCAGCGTTCCGCCACCAAGCCTTGGGGTTGAAACTGGGCATCCCACTGCAGCAGCGCGGGGTGGGTGAGTTGCAGCAGCCGGGCCCCGGCGGCATCGGCGGCCAGCGCCGGATTAAGGGTTTTTGGGGCCCCCGCCACCCCCACGCGCAGCGGCTGGGCCCACGCGCTCGGCACCAGGGCACCCTGTGCGCAAAGCGCCACGGCCCCCACCAGGCAAATGCTGAAGAAACGGGCGGTATGGTGGCGAAGCGTCATTCTGCCCGCTACCTTAAGCCCACGATGCGTATCCGCCAAGGCTTCTTGCACACCACATTGCTGGCAACCGCCACGGCATTGGCGCCGCTGTGGGCAACCCAAGCGCAAACGATTGGCTGGCTAGACCGCGCCTTTACTTTCCGGGAAGAGCAACGCCCCCTCACCCAGCCTGGAGGCCGCGCCAGCCGCCCCACTTATGTGGTGCAACCGGCCTACAGCCCCGCCGACCATGTGCCGTGGAGCCAATTCTACACCAACCCCAACCTGGCTGCGCAGGATTACATGATCGGCAGCGCCAGCAAGGTGATGCGTCCGGCCGGCACTGGCATGACCACCGGCATGGCGCTGGCTGCGGGCCCCGACCTGATGGGCCAACGCGCGTTGGATAATGCCCGGATGGAACGGCCCAGCAATATTCAGATTGGCGAACCCGGCGATTTCATGGGCGACAACGGCAACCTCGGCCGCGGCACCCAAGTGGGCGAGCCGACGAATGACTGGCGCGAGGAGGGCAAGCCCCGCCTGACCAGCCGCCCCGGTGATTATGATTATGAAGTGAATCCCAACCGCAACGCCCCGTTGGCGCCCGGTGGGCAGGTGTTGGCCGACACCACCCCGCAGATGAGCGTACCCATGGTGGTGTCGCCTTCCGCCACCAGCGTGTTGCCAACGCGCGACCCCAGCGGCCCGTACTTGGAATTCAATGCCGACGGCAAGGCCACCCGCTATGCCGTGCAGCGCGGCGATACCTTGGGCAGCATCGCCGCCCAGCCGGAAATCTACAACGAAGCGGCATTGTGGCCGCTGCTTTACAGCGCCAACCGCCGCGCGATCGGCAGCAACCCGAACCGCCTGAAGCCCAAGTTGGAACTGAAAATTCCGCGCGATTATACCCCGGCCCAGGCCAAGCAAGCGCGGCAGCGTGCCGGGCGGCGTTAAGCGCGAAGCTGACCCTCCAACCGGTCGCGTTTGGGCGGCACTCCCGCCCTCTTTTGCACCGTAAATCCTGCGGCGGTAAGATTATCCCGTACCATGCGGGCCACGCTGTAGGTGGCCACGGTGGCACCGGGGTTGCTGTGGGCCGCCACCTGCTGCAACAGGGGCAGGCTCCAGAGGTCGGGGTTTTTGGCGGGGGAAAAGCCATCCAAATACCAGGCGTCGGCAG
This sequence comes from Alphaproteobacteria bacterium, assembly GCA_020249005.1. Lineage (GTDB taxonomy): Bacteria > Pseudomonadota > Alphaproteobacteria > UBA2136 > UBA6156 > JADCGN01. The sequence continues at coordinate 999 of JADCGN010000015.1, read as the reverse complement.
GTTGTGGCTGATGCGTCACCCCGCTCGCCGCCGTCCCGATCCAAAGCTGCAAGATGACCCGTCCCCACGCAACGGTCTGCCAACCAGGCTGTGGCTGTGGCCAAGCGTCGGCCAATTGTTGAAGCCACGGGTGCAGAGCCACCGGCAAAGTCTGGTGAATGGCCAGCAGTTCACCCAGTGGCAGCGGGTAGGCTTCGTAACCAAGATACACCAGCTTGGTGGTGACCGGTGCCGTGGCAATGAACTCCGCGGCTGTTAAGGCAAAGTTCAACCCCGTGCCAAAGCCCAGTTCGGCCACCGTAAACGTACTTTCCGGCGCGAGAGTTCCCCACCGGGCCGGCAGCTGGTTGCCCGCCAAAAACACCACTTGCTTTTCCGTCACCCCGCCCGCCGGACTCCAGTAATGCTCGGCAAATCTCGGAGAATAGGGACGCATGCCGTTGCAGTAGCACAGTGTGGCGCCGCTGCACATCCAAACGATGAAATTCACCATGAGTGGTGATTGGGTGGGCAGCTCCCCCTTGGCAAGGCAACGCAATGATCCTTAAATGAATCAAACAAGAAGGCCCAAAGAAAGCCCCCCATCATGCTGCACAAGCTTAATTTCCGTCAGAAAATCATTTTTAGCCTCATCTTAATGGGCTTGTTGCCGGCGATGATCAACGGTGCCGTCAGCACCTATAAAATGTACACCATGGCGCGTGATGACATGCAGGATTCGATTAACAGCCTCTCCACCAGTATCAAGCTGTCGATTGAACACTACTTTCTGTTCGTGCATGCCCAGTCGCGGGTACAGGCGATGGATCCGCGTGTGCTGCAAGTCGCACAAGAATTAATCAGTGCGGCAAATGAACTGGATCCGGCCAGCGTCACGGTTGATACCGCAGCCTTAAAGGCCCGCTACCGTTTGCAGCAAGAGAAAACTCCCGGCACTAACCCCGGTCAGGAGGATGCGTGGTTGCCGTCCAGTCCACGGGCGCTCGCCCTCCAGCACCT
>JADCGN010000014.1 GCA_020249005.1 Alphaproteobacteria bacterium | reverse complement strand
TGTTGGAACGCTGCCGGGCGGCGGTGGATGCTGCTTGGGAGGAAAAGGCTGGAGCGATCCCGCCCGAAGTGCTGCGCAGCATTGAAAAGAGCGTGTTGCTGCAGACGCTGGACCGGCTCTGGCGCCACCACCTGCAGGCGCTGGATTTCCTGCGCAAGGGGATCGGTCTGCGCGGCTACGCCCAGAAGGACCCCTTGAACGAGTATGCCAAGGAAAGCTTCATGCTGTTTGAAGAGATGTTGGCGCAGGTGAAGCGCGAGGTGGTGGGCCTGTTGGCCCGCGTGCAGCTGGTGCCCGCCCAGAATGCGGATGCGCCCGTGCCCACCCCAACCAAGGAGGCGGCCCCGCGCACCCCAAAAAAGCCCTTGCCGCCGAAGGCGGCGGGCAAGGGCCGCAGCAGTTCCAGCAAGAGCGCACGCCGTTAAGCGGCGTGGTCAGCCCCGGCCACTTCGGCGTGGCGCGGTGGGATGATCTGCACCCGCTGGATCTGCGCATCCCGCGCAATGCCCCGTGCCCGTGCGGCAGCGGGCGGCGCTTTAAGCATTGCCATGGTCATCTGCTGGGGGCCCCGCGCGGCGCCGGTCAGTAGCGGGGCGGTGATGGAACAAGGCATCCTCACCCTTAAAAACGGTACCGAAGTGCCCTTTCGGGTGGTGCGGAGCGCCAGCCGCCGCCGCAGTTATGCACTGCAGGTGAAGGAGGGCGTGGTGGAATTCCGCGCCCCGCGCTGGGTGGGCTTGGCCGAGCTGCTGCGGTTTGGCCAAAGCCGCTACCGTTTTATCGGCAATCGCTTGCAAGAGCAGGCGCGCAAGGCGGCGCAAGCGGCGGCCAAAGCGCAGCCTAAGGATTGGTGCGCGCTGCCGCCCGCGTGGTACCAACGGGCCGCCAAGCGGCTCTATCCGCCCCGCTTGGCGCATTATGCCACGGTGGTGGGGGTTACCTACAGCAGCTTACGCATCACCAGCGGCCGCAGCGTATGGGGCAGCTGCACCAGCACGGGGGCGATCAGCCTTTCATGGCGCCTGTTGCTGGTGCCGGCAGCTTTGCGGGATTACGTGATCATCCACGAGCTGTGCCACCGCAAGTACATGAGCCACGGCCCGCGCTTTTGGGCCTTGGTAGGGAAATTCGTGCCCGATTACATCGAAAAACGCCGAGCCTTGAACAGGCTCGGCGCCGAGATCGGGTAGGCGGCCGCACTAGCCGCAGACGGTGGGGGAGCGGCCCAGGCCGTAGTCGGGCAGCGGTTGGCCGAAGGAGGCCAAGCGGGCCAACACTTCAAACTGCCAGCCCCAGCCCAGAATCAGCAACTCGGTCAGGGGGCCGGGCGTGAACAGCCGCAACTGGTGTGCCACGTCTAAGTAGCGCATGGCCGCAGCGTGCACGGCATCGGGCGTCAAAGGCGCGAAAAGCATGGTGGAGGCTCCACTTAAGCAGGAGATGAGGGGGAAACGCAGCGGTGCAACGGCATGATGCGCTCCCCACGGCGGAACACCAGGCCGCTGCCACCAAACTAAGCGACCGCACGCGCTGCTTAGCGCCCCTTCAACAGATTATCGGTGGCGGCTTCTTCGGGCAGTCCGGTGGCCTGGCTGGCCACCAGGCGATTGCGCTCCCGGGCCGACGCCATCGCTTCAATGGCCCGCAGCTGGGCTTTTTCTTCTTCGGAGAGATCATCCCCCAGCGCCTGAGTTGCGGCCTGTGGGCTGGCCGTACCGGCTTGGGTGGCCTTGGCGCTGGCGGCAGTTTCCGGGTCGGTCGCCTCAATCCAGCTTTCCAACAGGCTCTGCATCATTTCCGGGCTGGCGCCATACCAGTAGCTGAGAATGTACAGCGGCAGGTTGGTTTGGTAGATCATATGCCGGAGCTTCACCAACTCTACCCCATTTTCACGCGTGTCCCATAAAATGTCATGCAGGTCGGGAGCCAATTCCGCTAAGGCGTCTACGGTGTCGCGTTCGTTGCCGTCGGCATCGGCCCACCACCGCACGGCCGGTTGCGTGAGCAACGTGCCCAGCGTACCCAACACCGGCAAGGGTGCCAGGCGCATGATTTCCGCGATTTCTAAATTCGGTACCAAATAGCGCACCAACTGCGGGTAGTTCATCAGCACATCGGGGTTGGGTTGCAGCAATCGGGTCGGGTCGGCCAACCAGCTGGCGCTGATGAGATCAACTTCGGGAATTGAACCGGTAAACTGCGCCGGGGTCACTTGCGGGGAAACCACCGGCGCAATGCGGTCGGCCAAATCTTCCGGCACCAGGCCGTGGTTGCGGTTGAGCGGATGCACCTCCGGAAACCAAAACGGCTCGCACTCAAACTCAAATTCCTGCGGTAAGGGGTGATAGGCCACCCCGGCCGTCGGTGTAGGGGTTTCAATTCGCGTGATGATGCTTTGAATTTTGCTGGTTTGGCGTTGCCGTTCAGCACGGGCTTCGAGGTTAAAGCTATCGAACCCCGGCATTGGAATAATGGGCCAAAAGCGCTCCTTCAGTTCGGGCGGCACGGGCGTTAATTCGGGATTTTCCTCGTCCCAGGCCTCGGGAAAGTCGTGGGCGTCGATGATGAGGTCGGTGCAGGCATAGAAGTAATACAGCGGTGCCCAGAGCGGCCCCGAGATCTGCATGAATTTGCCGCTTTCCGGTTCCCAGCCCCAGATGGCAGGGGCTTCAAAGTGCTGCGGATGGGTGGGCAGATGGCAACCACGCCAGTTCGGCGCGGTGCGGCTGTGCGGCAGGTTCAGGTTGGGAATCATGGGCAGGGGGTCCATCGCGTTGGGCGAGACATAGCCGCTGCCGTCGCTCACAATCACTTGGGCCGGCACTACTTTGGTGGCGGTGACGTAGCCGGGGCTCACCACCTGCAGAATGGTGCCGCGCGGGGCTTGGTCGGGGCGGGTTTCCAGAATTTCGTGGAGGCCGATCACCGCGCGGCCGGGCCAGAAATCCTGCACCTCAAACTCCCGCCCCACCACCGCAATCCCGTTGTGGGCCTCAAAGGTGGGGATCAGGGTACAACCGCGCTGAAACAGGCTTTCAAACTGCTCTTCGCCTTGGGCGGCAAACCAATCCTCATAGCGGGTGCCGGGTTCACGCGCATGCCAGTTCTGCAGCAGCTGCTGGCCCAGCTGTTCGGCCTTGGCTTCATCCACGCCTTGGGCCCTGCCGCGGGCAAACACCATTTGGGTTTGCGGCAGCTTATAGCCGTCCACGTAAAAGGTATCGAGGCGCAGCTTGTAAGGGTACAGGTTGGCCCCGTTGTAACGGGGGGCCAGCGGTTCGTCCTCTGGGGCACTCCCGCTCATCATTACATGGTAGTCGGTGGCCATTTCCAACGGCCGGAAATGGCAAAACAGCACCTCTTCCAGCAATTCGGCGCCGGCCATCTCGGCCACATCGCGGCAGTGGCGGGGAAAGGTGATGAACGGAATGAACGGATTAAACTGCTCGGGCGGCACGCTGCCATCGGCGTTGAGGGCGGGGCGATAAGCTTCCCATTCGTCGTTATCCTTAATTTCCGGCCCGTAGCCCAGGTAAATGGCGCGACCGGCCAAATCACGCGCAAAGAGCGGGGAAAGCGGCACCTCGCGGTCGATCATGCAGCCATCCCAAAAGCTGCTGTCCATCATCGTGTGGTGGCCGCGGGTCACGCCTTCAGGCGGCATGCTTAGGCTGGGGGAAAGCCCCGTTAAGCTGCTGGTATCGCGGAAGGGATCACGCGCAAACCACACTGGCGGCAACGCCGCCTTGGGCCATTCGCCCAGGCGGGCGTTGTAGGTGCTTTGGGTGGCAAGAATTCGCATGGCTTGAAATGAAATTTAAAAACCGTATTTCGTTTTTTGCGCTTTTACAAATTCTTTGAACTCATCATTGTCATTGGCCGCGCTCTCAACCTTTTCTTGGCGCTTTTTAGCCTGAAAATCGGCATAGAGTTTTCTTTGCAAAGCTTGCTCATTAAGGTTTGCATATTCATGAATCGTTGTTGAACTGGCTTCAAACTTCCCTTTGTTTTCGCCATCATAGGCATAGCTTTGGCCTTTGAATTCGTAAACCTCTTCACCGTCACGATTCTTTTTCGATTTAAGATCTTTTAGCCCGTCGTTTAATTGTTGTGCGGCGAGTTTATCAACTTGGTTGGCAGCCCGGCTTAAATACTCTTTCATCCGGTTACTCATGCGCAGCCCAACGTTGAGAATACCATTCTTATTTTCTTGTAATACGTCGAATAGTTTGGCGTGGTCTTCTTCTTTCAGAACACCATTCTTAATGTCTTTCTGCATTCCATCGAAGACAGATTGGAGTACTTGGTTGGCCGTGCTCGTATCCTTAATTTTCCCTTGAATAAAGTAACCCAGCTCTTTCAAGGCCGAATCGGTGCGGATGCTGATACCGGATTTCGGGTCGGTGAGGGTAATCGCGTTCAAAACAGTCTTGGGTAAATTGCCAAGGGTTGCTTCAGCCCGGGCCTGTACCCCTTTGGCGATCACTTCCGCCAAACGTTCGTTTTCACTCGCGATGGTTGACGGAGCCTTTAGGCTTTTTTCAAGAATATTGACGCGCGAGGTGTTGAAGGCATCTTCCATAATGGCGGTGAGGCGCAGGTTCTCTTTGCCGATGACGTCACCTGCCGCTTTGGTAAGAGTTCCATAAACCTTAGGGCTAAAATCCTTGATTGCTGCAGGCCCGTTCAGTCGAACGTTGTTCAAAATTATTTGTGCATTTTGCACATCAGCCGTACTGAATTTGCCCGACGCGACATTCTTTTGCATGTACTCCAGCACGGCGGTGGGGTTTTCAACGATTTTATCATATTTCTGGCCTTCTTCTTGGTTACGTAACTCAAGAAAGGCGTTGTAAGTTCCGCGCAGCCCAAAGAAGCTCTGTTTTCCTTGCACCATTTTCAGGTGGCCACCCACAATGTAATCGGTGCTAATATCTTCGTTGATAAACTTGGCTGCGGCAGCTTTATCGAAGCTCATGCTGCGCGTTACGTTCCAATCGGCACTGCCACGTTCGTATTGTTTTTCAACAATTCCATACCAGGTATTCATGGCCTCATCGAAGTACTTACCGGCTTGCTTCACACCAAGGTCGGAGTAAATCCGCGAGAGCGCCATTACGTTGGGTTTGATGTTCTGCTTGACGAATTCCTGCTTGGCAGCATCCCAGACTTCGACTTTCCAAGAATCCCCTTGCATCGCCGCGGCTTCGCCCCACACAGAACCAATGTTGGCTGCAGCTGAGACACGACCTAAGCCCTTTAAATCTAATGAATTAATATTGACGGTGGCGTTGCCGGCACGTAGATCATCCAGATTAAATCGCCCTTCGCCCAAGGCTTTGCCCATCAACGCCTCGTATTCGCTGCGCATTCTGGCCACCGATTGCGCCACCTGGAAGCGGGCAGTTTCCGGCATGGCCTGGAAGCCGCCAACCAACTCCATCTGCTGGTATTGGTAGCCTGCGGCCAAGGGGGCGACTTCTTGCTGGTAGTATTTCATTCGCTGGGCGTCGGTGCTGGCTTTCCAATGCTTGACGAATCCTCCCGCAGCTTGCCATGCTTTGGCACGTTCGGGGGCTTCGGAATACTCGTTTAAGGCACCTTTAATAATGTTCCCAATGACGGGGATGCTACCTGCGCCACCGCCCACTGCCTTGAAGCCACCAATAAACCCACTGGCCATTACGCTGTACCACATGGGCTTAATGTCGGCGCCAGCACGTACTTCATCCATTCGCACCTGTTCAGTATCGAATTTTGACAGGAAGCTTAAGGCATCACCCATATTGGCCTTGGTCGCGTCAAAGCTATCAAGCGCTTTGATTTGCTCCTTTACCGTTTCAATTTTATCCTTATCTCCGGCTTTTTCAGCAGCCATAAGCTCTTGCATGAGCTTGCCGCGCCGCACGCTCACCATTTGCTGGTAGTTTTCAACCCATTTTTGGCTCTCGCCGATACGTCCGGCAACCTGTTCGTTGACGGCCGCAACACTTGTCGGTGCAGTGCCCGTGGTAGTCTGATTGGTCTGTGGGGGGGCGGTATTGCTGGGGGCGGCACCGCCAGCAGCCGGTGCTGCGGGTACCTTTAAGGCCCCCGAGTTAACCGGTGTGGTGCTCGTGCTGGTATCTTCGGCCGAAGGCTGGGTGGCATCGGTGGGGGCTTCTTCTGTCGCCTCAGCGGCCGGATCAAGCGAACCCGACGACACCGGCCCTGGGGGGATGCGCGTTGTGGTACCGTCACCATTATCCTTAATATAGGCTTCTAACTGGCCGTTAGAGAAATCCGCCACAACCTTCCTGGAAACACCATTCCGGTCAACCAAGTCCATTAAGACGTTTTTCGCATCGGGCCCGTTATCATCCAAAGTTTTCTTAATGGCGGCACCATTCACGCCGTTTAAATCGAAATCGCCTTGGTTGAGGATATCGGTAAGCTGATTGTCTGTTGTCCCAACAGGGCTCTCGCCAGGAAGAGGACCGTTGTCTTCTGGTGCCCTCGGTTGTGGTGCAGCGCCACCGGCACCAGGGCCACCACCATCGTTACCGCCACCTGGGGTGGTACCTGGTGTGTTGGGGCCACCGTTTGGATTATTACGCCCAAACATTTGTTGTGCTAGACCAGTGTATTTGCCGGAAAAGAGCGGCAGAAGTGAGCCAAGCACTCCGGCAGCCAGGGTTGTGGCTGCAGCAATTGTCACTTTCATCCCAGCTTCAGCCGCTTGCTTGGCCGCACCATCAAGAGCTCCTAGGCGACCCAGCATGGCGGCAGGATCACCCAGTTTGAACATTAAATAGAGGGTGAGGCCAACAATTGAGGTATAAAGCCCCGCCATACCGATGATTAGCATATTTTGCATAGTCCAAGCTCTTGGGCCTGCAGTTGTGCCGATAATATCGTAAACAAATCCACCTAAGTAATTTAAAATTATCAGCGTGACCGGAACAAATTGTAGAATGAAAGCTGCGACAACACT
>JADCGN010000130.1 GCA_020249005.1 Alphaproteobacteria bacterium | reverse complement strand
ATGGGCGAACTCAGCCTGAATCGGCTGGACGGCAACGGTTTGAATGACCTGTTCCGCGGCTTGCCAGTCAGCGCGCCGCGCTAGGGTATGACGTTCCCGCTGAAAATTTTGGCCACCGCCGCGGGGCAGGTGCAGTTTACGCCGTATGGGGCCCAGGTGTTGAGCTATGTGCCCACGGGCCAGCGCGAGGTGCTGTGGCAGAATACGCCGGAACTGCTGGCGGCCGCCTACGCGGCAGGCAAGCCGCTGCGGGCGGGGATCCCGCTCTGTTGGCCTTGGTTTATGGCGCATCCGACCGACCCCGCTGCCCCAAGCCACGGCTTTGCCCGGATTAAACCGTGGGAGTTGGTGGCCCAGCAGCAAACGCCCGAGCGTGCTCAGGCCACCTTGGTACTGACCGCGGACGGGCAGCACCGGGCTTTTCCGTTTCAGGCGCGGGCCGAGGTGACCATCACGCTGACGGATTTTCTGCACGTGGCACTGACCACCGCCAACCTGAGCGACCGCGCCATGCCACTGACTCAAGCTCTGCACACCTACGTGCAGGTGGGCGCGCTGGCGCACACCACCCTGGTGGGTTTGGAAGGCCTGCCGCGGGTGCACATCACGCCGAACCAGCCCGTCCCACCGCAGGCAGAGCCGCTGAGGATTCAAGGCGAAACCGAACTGCGCTACAGCAACGTGGCGGGGCCCGTGGTGGTGCAGGATCAGCGCTGGCAGCGCTGCATTGAGGTGGTGAACCAAGGCTGCAGCGAAGTGGTGGTGTGGAACCCTGGGCCGGAGAAGGCTCTGAAGCTCGATATTCCCCTTGGCGGAGAGGCACACTTTGTCTGCGTGGAAGCGGCCACCATTCAGCCGCCGTTGCAGCTGCCGCCCGGCGGCGAATTTACCTTAAGCACGGCGCTGAGGGTGCGGCCATCGGCCGCCTAAGTTAGGCCCCGAGCGTTTTCAGCCAGCCCTGCAACCGCTGCTGCACCACATGCTGGCCGTGGGTGAGGATGGTGTAGTGGTTGAGGTGCGGTAAAATTTCTAGCGTTGCGCGGGGGAGCAGGCGGGCCAGGGTACGGCCCACATCGGGTGGCGTTTCTTCGTCCTCGGCACCGTACAGCAGCAAGGCGGGGGTGGTGAGGTGCGGCAGCAACGGTGTGGTGTCGTCGCTCACCACCGCCACGAACATCGCGCGCAGGTCGGCGGGGCAGCTCAGGTAATCGCGGCTGCCGAACCGCCGCCGCAGGTGGTTGAGCAAGCCTTCCCCCGCCAGCGGTTTGGCCCAATGGCCCAAGCGCATCAGGCGGGCAATCGCCCAACGCCGCAACTGGGTTCTGGGGCTGAGCTGACGCGGCACCCCGGCGCCCCCCAGCGCCACAATCCCCTGCAGCTCGGGCAGCTGTTGCTGGGCGGCGTGCAGCGCCACCCGAAAGCCCATGCTGTGGCCGATGATCAAGGTGGGGCAGGGCGGCAGCGTGGCCAACCAGGCGCCGAGCAGGCTGGCCATTGCGGCCGGCGTACAAGGGGCGGTGGGGGGGGGCACGCTGCCGTGGCCGGGGAGGTCGACCAGCCAGGCTTCACCATGCCGCAGCAGCGCATTGGCCAAGGGGCGGAGGCTCTGGCGGGTTTGGCCCCAGCCGTGCAGCCACACCAAGCGTAAGGGGCCGTGGGCGTCGGTCAGGGGTTCGGCCTGCAGGCTTAAGCCGTGCTGGGTAAAAGGTGCGGCACCAACCATGGGCGCCACCGTAGCAAAGCTGCCACGGAAAGGCCACGGAAGGGCCCCACCGCTGCCTAGCGTGCGTGCAAAAAAGCCGCACTGCGGCTAGGCTGCTGCACATGAGCAAACTGGCAGTGGCGGTGTTGTTGGGCGGGCCGAGTGCCGAGCATGACGTGAGCGTGTTGACGGGGCTGCAGGCGTTGGAAGCGTTAGACCCCGCCAAGTATCAGGCCTTCCCGGTGTACATCGATTTGCAAGGGCAATGGTGGGTGGGGCCGACCGACCAAAACCCGTTGCGCGACCGCCGCAACTACTTGCCCGATGAGGCCACCAAGCGCCGCCTGACCCGGGTGCACTGGCCGGTGGGCAGTGCACGCCGCCAGGGGCGGTGGTGGTTGCAAACGGTGGCCACACCGTGGCTGGGCCAGCCGCAACGCTTTGCGGTGGATGCCGTGCTGCCCGCGTTGCACGGCACGTGGGGTGAAGATGGCACGCTGCAGGGTGCGCTGGCGGCCGAAGGTGTGCCGGTGGCGGGCAGCGGGGTAGGCGGTATGGCGCTGACCATTCACAAGCACCACACTGCCGTGGTGGCGGCCAGCTTGGGCATCCCAACCGTTCCAACGGTGTTGGTCCGCCGCGGGGAATGCCTGGAGGCTGCCGCAGCCGTGGCCCGCTTGGGTGAATTCCCGCTGTTCGTGAAGCCCAACTTTTTGGGCAGCAGCATTGGTGTGCATAAGGTGGCTGATGCCACCGCGCTGGAGGCCGCCTTGGCCGATGTGTTGCGCCTGGATGTGGCCGCCTTGGTGCAGCCCTGCATCGAAAGCTTGGTGGAATACAACGTGGCGGTGCGCCGCTTGGCGAACGGCCGGGTGGTGACCAGCGCTATCGAGCGCCCGGCCCGTCAAGGCGACAGCTACGATTTTAAAACCAAGTATCTGAGCGGCGGTGGGCCCGGGAAAACCGGGGAAAAATTGGGTGGGGCGAAGGCCGCCGCCTTGCGCGGCATCATCGATGCCACCCGCGCGCTGAACCCGTCTGAACTCCAAAGCGGGGCAGGGGCAACGCTGGCTCAGCAGCTGCGTCAGCACGCCATGGCCTTGTTTGCGGCGCTGGATTTAACCGGCACGCCCCGGCTGGATTTTATGGTGAACGAAGCCACCGGGGCATGGTATTTTAACGAAATCAACCCCACGCCCGGTAGCTTCGCCTTCTTTTTGTGGGAAGCGGCGGAGGCCGAGGCGCAGACGGGCCTGACCGGGTTGCTCGATGCCATGCTGGACGAAGCCCGCCAGCGCCTGCGCAGCCAGTACCGGCCGACCGATCCCGCCATGTTGGGTGGCCAGATCTTCCCCAAACGTGGCTAGCCTTTTGCCCTTAAGGCCGCTTGAGGATCAAGGCGGTCAAATCATCGGGGACGGGGCGCTTCACGGTTTTATGGAAGGTGTCAAGCAAAGCTTGCAGGGCATTGCGGGCTTTCATCGCGGGCGGGATGGTACGCCAGGCTTCGGCCAATCCTTCGGGGCCCCAGCGGGTCCCGTTATGGTGTGGGGCGTCGGTCAGGGCATCGCTCACCACCAGCAGCGATTCGCCTTCATCCAAGTACCCTTGGCGCAGCGTGGGCGTAAGCTTGGGTGTCAACCCCAGCGGCAAGCCGTTGCAGGGTAGCTCTTTCAGCCCGCCGCCCCGGCTCTTGCGCAGCATGGCGGGGGCACCGCCCGCGCAGTAGCGCAGTTCGCCGGTGCGGCTGTTCAACACGCCGTACACGTAGGCGGCGTAACAGCCTGGGCCCAGCAGTTGGTGTAAGTTGGCATTCAGGTGGCTGGCGATTTCCACCGGGTCGGCCAAATGCCATTCGGTTTTCAGCAGTGCGTGCAGTTGCACGGTGTTCATGGCGGCCCGCAGTCCGTGGCCGGTAAAGTCCATCACGCCAAAGGCCAAGTGGTCGGGCCCGGCGGCGGCAATTGTCCAGTAGTCACCCGCCAAGGTGTCGCACCCTACGTAGCTGGCAGCCAGCTGCACGCCGTAATCCTGTGCCATCGCCGAAAGCGTGCTGGCCTTGGGCATCATCTCTTGTTGGAAGATGCGGGTGCGCTCAATCTCGGTGCGCTGCAGCTCGCTCAGGCGATGGGTTTCTTGCAGGTTGGCGCGTTGCTGCACCATCCGCTCCAGCCGCAAAGCCAGGCTGGCGTGGTCGGTCTGGCCTTCCCATAAATCCACCTGCGGAAAGCTGAGCACCAGCTGATGCAAGGCGGCCGAAGCCTGTTGGGTGATGAGCAAGACCGGCAATTGGGGGTGGTCGCGCTGCAAATCGCCCAAGGTGTAGGCCAGGTTGGCAAAGTTGGCGGTGTGGGCGTCCAGTAAAATCAGTTGCTGGTTGCCGGCCTGCTCCTGCAGCGTGCGCAGGCTGGTGGTCACTTCCAGCCGCTGCACGCCGGCCATGCGCCCCAGCCGGGTCAGTTGCGGCACCCGGGTGCTGTTGCCCGCCCAGGCCAACACTTTGGCCTTGGCGCGCAGCGTGGTGGGGGTTGGTGGGGTGGCAGTTGCCTGCAAGGGTAGGCTGAAGCGCACCACGCGGCCGCCGGCATCGTACCACAGGTTGCCAGCCAAGATATCATGAATGAGCCCGATGCCACGGCCGGTGGCGCTCACGGTTTGCAGCTGCCGTTGCGTCACTTCCCGCACCCGAAAGCCCAGGCCGCGATCTTCCAGTTCCACAATCAGGTGCCCCTGTTGTGCGCGGCAGGAAAGGCGGACGGGAATCCGCCCCAGCGGCCCGGCCAAGTGTTCGGTGAGGTTGGCGTGATAATTGACAAAGTCATCGAGGCTGCGGCCGCTATCTTGGCGGGCTTGGCCAAATCCCAAGTTGCCGTGTTCCACCGCATTTTGCAGCAGCTCGGCCAGCACCAGGCGCAATTTGGGGAGGTCATCGGTGCTCAGTTGCACCCGCAGGCTCAGCGCGTGGGCTAAGTCGGCGGCGGCCTTTTCGCCGTGTACCAGGCGGCCTTCGGCCACCAACTGCAGCACGTCACTTTTATGTGGAATCGGCAACATGGCGGCCAGCTCGCCAATTGAGCGCCCGGCCAAAATTTGTTTGCTGCCGCTGCTCAGTGCGGCGAGCAGGCCCTCATAATCCTCACACTGGCCAATCCCGGGCAGGGCGGTGGTGGTGGCCAGCGGCAACAGGCGGCGGGGGATGGTGCTCATGCGGTCACCAATTCGGCATGGTTGGGAATGGTGTGCCGCACCAGCGGGAACAGCTGCTGATACTGCATCAGCTCCAGCAGATTTTGCACATGGGTGTTCATCACGTTGGCAAGCTTCACCTGGCTGGCCACCCGGGTGGCCTCACCTTGGGCGAGAGCCAGCAGCCCCAGGCCGGTGGAGTCGATGTAGCTGAGTTGACTGCAATCAATCAGCAGCTCGCGCGGGGCCCGCATCAGGGCTTTGCGGATGCTGTCGCGAAAGGCCCCGGCCTGTGCTGCGCCAAAGCTGGAGGGCAGCCGCAACGCCAAGATGGCCGGAGAAAGAATGAACAGTTGCATGGGCTATTGGCTCCTCTCCTGGCCAAGCTGCCGGGCGGTTGGGGGGCTGTCTACAACCTTAGGTTGCGCGCTGTGAAAACGCTGCCACCCCTTGTCGAGGCCAAGCAACGGTGATCGGACGTAAGATTATATGATCAAGATGCATCCAAAGAGTGAAGAGGCTCCTTAAGCAGGTGCGATAGGGGGCATATACGGCTGGGGTGACGCGGATTTAAGCAGGCTGAAACTTTCCCCTTGCCACCCGCTTTGATTTATGTAACATGAATTCATTGTTTGGATTAACCGAGAGAAAGCTGACCGATGGCCACCAAAGATTCCGCCAAAACCGCCGCCAATGAATCCGCCGCCCGCAACAAGGCGTTGGAAGCCGCATTGGCCCAGATTGAAAAGAGCTTTGGTAAGGGGAGCATCCTTTCGCTTTCCGCCGACGCGGTGGAAAAGAACGTGGAGGTGGTGAGCACCGGCAGCCTGGGCCTGGATATGGCGTTGGGGGTAGGCGGTTTGCCGAAGGGGCGGATTATTGAAATCTACGGGCCGGAAAGCAGCGGGAAGACGACGCTGACGCTGCAGGTGATTGCCGAGGCGCAAAAGCAGGGCGGCACGTGTGCCTTCATCGATGCCGAGCACGCGCTCGATACCGACTATGCCCGCAAGCTGGGGGTAAACCTGGATGGTCTGCTGGTCAGCCAGCCCGATAACGGCGAGCAGGCCCTTGAAATCTGCAACACACTGGTCAGCAGCGGCGCGGTGGATGTGGTGGTGGTGGACAGCGTGGCGGCCCTGACCCCCAAAGCCGAAATTGAAGGCGAAATGGGCGACAGCCACGTGGGCCTGCACGCACGCCTGATGAGCCAAGCGTTGCGAAAACTGACGGGCACCATTTCCCGCAGCAACTGCATGGTGATCTTCATTAACCAGATCCGCATGAAGATTGGCGTGATGTTCGGCAACCCCGAAACCACCACCGGAGGCAACGCGTTGAAGTTCTATGCCAGCGTGCGGATGGATATCCGCCGTACGGGGTCGATCAAGAACGGCGAAGAAATTGTGGGCAACACCACCCGCGTGAAGGTGGTGAAGAACAAGGTGGCCCCGCCGTTCCGCGAGGCGGTGTTCGACATTATGTATGGTGAGGGGATTTCCCGCACCGGCGAGGTGGTGGACTTGGGCGTGGCCCGCGGCGTGATTGAAAAGGCCGGCGCATGGTTCAGCTACAAGGGTGAACGGATTGGCCAAGGCCGTGAAAACAGCAAGCAGTACCTGCGCGACAATCCGGCCGTGATGGTCAGCATCGAGGCGGAAATCCGTGCCAAGGGCGGCATGCCGGAAATCAGCGGTGGGGCGAGCGACGAGGCGGCCTAAATTTTCGCCGCGGAATCTTGCTTAAATGGCCTGACTGGGCTTGACCACCCCGCGTGGGCACTCTATAAGCGGCTCGTTACGCGCGGAGGCGTAGCTCAGTTGGTTAGAGTATCGGCTTGTCACGCCGAGGGTCGCGGGTTCGAGTCCCGTCGCTTCCGCCAGTAATGTAAACCAGCCACCGCTGCGGCATTGCAAAAGGTGCCGAATTGGCGCCAAGGAAATAAAATTTCTCTTGCTATTTCAGCAAGAACCCGTAACGTTGCGGGGAGATTGATTGAGGGGGAGTGCGACGATGTCGGAAAAAACCTTGACCCGGATGGACCTGGCCGAAGCGGTGTACGCCGAAGTGGGCCTGACCCGTAAAGCCGCCCAGCAGCTGGTGGATGAAGTGTTTGAAGAGCTTTCCAAGACGCTGGAAAAGGGCGAAACCGTGAAGCTCTCCACCTTCGGCAACTTTTCGGTGCGCAGCAAGCGCCAGCGGATGGGCCGCAACCCCAAGACCGGGGTGGAGGTGCCGATCACCCCGCGCAAGGTGCTGACCTTCCGCGCCAGCCACATTTTGAAGGACCGCGTCAACGGTAAGGCGCCGAAGTAGCCGCCCCTATGACCGAGGTTCCTCCTGTGGCAACGGAGGCCCGCAAGAAGGCCCCGCCACCCGCCATCGGCCCCACCCCCAAACGGGCCGGTGCGTATCTCACCATCGCTGAAATGGCCGCCGAGCTTGGTGTTGCCACCCACGTGCTGCGTTTTTGGGAAAGCAAGTTCCCCGTGCTGCAGCCGATGAAGGCCTCGGGCGGCCGCCGCTTCTACCATGAGGAAGCCGCTGCCGTGGCCCGTCACATCCAAAGCCTGCTGTATCAGCAAAAGCTTACCATTAAGGGCGCGCAGGCCGTATTGGCCAAGCAGAAGCCGCGCCAAATCGCCGCGCAGATGGGGCTTTCTTCCGCGATGCTGCAGGCCGAACTCAAAGCGATCTTGCAAACGTTGGAAGGCCGCGAACCCGAGGGCCGCGCCTAATGCCACGGCTGTTGTTCAGCGTGTTGGTGTTGGCATCCACAGGTGCGGCGGCGGCCCTGGCGCAAGCCACGGTCTCCACCACTGCGCCCGCGCCCGACAGCAACCCCACAGCCGCCCGCGTGCTTTGGTTGGATAAGCAAACCAACACCCGTACGCTCTTGGTGCTGCAGCCGGGGGCCGCGCAAACCTTGGGGCCTTTGGCTTTGCGCTTGGAACGTTGCGTGATGAACTTGAACGGCCAACCCAACACCGATGCCGCTTGGCTGGTGGTGAGTGAGCCCGGCCGCGGGACCGATTGGTTCGCGGGCTGGATGATCAACACGCTGCCCGAAATCGCCACGTTGGATCACCCCCGCTACGATGTGCAGCTGGTGGGCTGCGGCAGCCAGCCGCGCAAACAAGGCGGCCCGGTGGCGCGCAGCGGCAAGCCGATTGAGGGCGTGGATATGGAAACCGGCGCCAGCGGCGATAACGACCCGTTCTACGTCCCGGGGTTGGATGGTGGGGCTTCGCCCACCACCGCGCCCGAGGCGGCCCCCCCGACGCCTGCCACGCCGATTTTACAAGAGGCGACACCGGCTGATGTTGCTCCCCCTGCGGCTGCGCCTGGGGCTGAGGCGCCGCAGCAGGAACTGCATCATATGATGGATGGGGTGTATTAGGCGGTTGTTTCAGGCGGAAATGTTAAGCCCTGAAGCGTAACTCTTGTTGGATTATGTTTTACTGCAATTGGGCGGAAGTGATCTTCTAGGCCCCACCAGTCGGCAATACAGAACTGATTGAGTCCTAAATTAAAGTAATGCTTCGTATCTGTTTTAATATCTATATTGGCTTTGCAGAATACACAGATGCTTAAGAGTCCCCAGATTAAAGTTTCT
>JADCGN010000013.1 GCA_020249005.1 Alphaproteobacteria bacterium | reverse complement strand
CTCCGGGCTCGCCGGCGGCGGTAACGGAAGGCCAACCGCCGGCCTAACTGGATCAAAATGGTCAGAACCATCAGGATTTTCCTTTAAAACGCGCGTGAGCGGGAATGGCTCTAGCATTGGCACCGCTGCATGGCAACCCTGCATCAGGGCCTCCCCTTGCCGATCTCCTGACTCTTGTAAGTTTCCACCAAGCTGGGCAGGCTAACGGCATTATGCAAAGCCTGGCCGACGCGCTCCAACTTTCCAGTTCCGCCGACCTGCAATGGGTGCATGGCGTGAACAGTTGCGCCAAGCTGGAAGCCGCCTGTGCCAATGCCAGCGTCCATGTGCTGGAAGCCGACGTTTATTTTGAAGCGGCTGACGCCACCCCGCTGCTGAAGGATGCGCCCGGGGCGGCCACCGAGCTCGACCTGGCCACTTTCCTGACCCAAGCCGCCCTAGCCAACAAAGCCGTGAAGCTGGATTTCCACTCCCCCACGGCAGTGGAACCGACCTTGGCCCTGCTACGCCTGTTGCGGCCGGAATTGCCACCCATTTTGCATGCCGACGTGTTTGCCTTGTTGGCGCCGAAGCAGCGCGAGGAAGCCCTGGAACCCGAGCAATTTGTGCGTCTGGTTGCCACCCAACTGCCTCAGGCGATTATTTCCTTGGGTTGGAGCCTCAAGCGTGAGGCCGACCGTGACGGCCGGGTCGAAGAAGCCCTAATTTTGCAACTGGCGGCGATGCTGACGGCCCGCTTGGGGCCCAGTGCCTATGGCTTGGAAATTCGGGCCGGCTACCGCCCAACCCGTAACGGGGTGGTTGGCGAACGTGGCGCGGCCTTGCTGCTGGATCCCCTCCCCGCCAGCCCTCCCGCCCACAGCCACGCGGTGCCAGGCACCAATGTGGTCAGCTTGCTGCCGCGGTTGCGCCGCGTCGCTTAGTCTTGCCAGCCGGGCTGCGTTTTAAGGCAGCGTGGCGCTCACACTGGGCGGCGGGGTGCGATCAGCCATCAGCTCGCTGATAAAGCGGGCTTTGGCCGGGTCGAGGTTTTCCATAATCTTGCCGCTGCGCTTGGCGGGCATTTGGCGGAAAATATCCAATACCACGGCATTGTCCAAACGGTTTAACACGCCCGCTGCAATGGTTGGCTTCATGGCGCCATACATGGCCGCCAGTTGCTGCAGTTCCTTGTCATCCTTGCCCGACACATTGGCCAACAGGCGTTCCAACTCGGCCTTCAGGGCATTCAACTCACCCACCCGGCCATTCAGGCGTTGCTCCATCAAATCCACCAGCTTTTCGCGCAATTCCAGCGCTTGTTCACGCCGGTCAAGCTCGGTGCGCCGTTGGTCCAGCTCCATCAACAGCTGCGCTTCAGTCGGGGTAAAAACACGCTCGGTGCTTTCGCGCGGCGGCGGGGCCGGCTTGGCCTTGCCGCCTTCACCACCCTCACCGCCGTGGGCGCTTTCTTCGGCCCAGCCAAGCAGCCCAAGCCCAAGCAAACCGCACAAAGCCAGCGGGAACCAACGCATCAGGCGCTGCCTTTCACCCGTTGTTGCAAGGCCAATTCAGCCTGCGTCACGGGCCCGCGGCGTACGCCGCTGGTCGACTGCCCGCCAGGCGTTCCCTGCAACCCGGCCAACAATTCCTCCAGCGGGTCTTGGCTGGGTTGGCTGGGTTGAATGGCGTGGCCGTTGGCGCCCGCCACCTGTTCAATGAGTGCGTTCTTTGCTGCCGCTTTGGTGGGCAACACTTTGGCACCGGTGGCAGCCGGTGCGGATTTATCCAACTGCAAATCCAAGCGGGCCGCCCGTTGTTCCGCCTTTTCTAACAGAAACTGTAGCTCGGTACGCAGCTTACCCCCCTCACTCAGCAAGCGTGAAAGTTCCGGCCCCTGTTCCACCACGCCCTTACGCAGGCTTTCCAAGCCTTGCCGCGCCGCCAACAGTTGGGTGGCCAACTGTTCGGCCAACAAGGGAGAATCCGCCACCGCACGGCGCCACACCTTCACTTGCTGGCCCACCGCCAACAACAAGCCCGCCACCATGGCCAACAAGGCAATGATGAGAATATTCAGGAAGAGCATCATGATGAGCGACTGTACGCAAAGGCGGGGCGCGCTGACAAGCCCCGTCCCGCTAGCCCTGCTTCAGATTGTTGAGGTCGGTAATGTTGTGCGTCACCCGTACAGCTTTGAAATCCAAGGCTCGCCCCATGGTTCCCATCATTTTCAGCACGCCGCCGCACTCCAACTTCACGGGCGTAAACTCGCGCGCATTCAGCATAATGGTGTCACCGATTTTCCACTCCAGCACCTCATTCAAGGAAAAGGTTATTTGGTCCAGCACCGCATCCAGCTTCACGGTGGTGTGGTAAAGCTCTTGGCTCAAGTGGTTTTCCCAGATGTTATCCTGGCCAAACTTTTCTCCCATAAACTGCTGCAACAGTTGTTCACGGATCGGCTCCAACGTGGCGTAGGGCAAGCAAAACTGCATCTTACCTTCCCGCCCTTCCAAGTTCACTTTCACCGTCACCAAAATCGCCACGTTGGCCTCTTGCGAGATGACGGTGAAACGGGGGTTCACCTCCATCCGCTCGCTCTTGAACTGAATCGGCGCAATCGGGCCGAAGCTCTCGCTCAAGTCACGCAGCACAATGTCGGTCAGCGTGTCCACAATCTTCCGCTCAATGGCGGTGAAGTTACGTCCGCTGATCGGCAACGGGCGGCTCTTGCGCCCGCCCAGCATCACGTCCACCACAGCATAGATCAGGTTATTTTCGTAAACCATCAGCACGTAATCATCCAGCCCCACGGCGTTCACCACGACAATCCCTGCGGGCAGCGGGATTTGGTTCAGGTAATCGCCAAAGCGTACACTCGTCATGTTCATGATCGTCACGTCGACGTTGTCGGCCGTGTACTGCCGCAGACTGGTGGAAAGGATACGCTCGAACTTGTCGAACACCACTTCCAGCATCGGCAGTTTTTCGTAGTTGACCACCGATTGGTCGAGCAGCGCCTTAATGCCGTTGCTCTGATCATTGTTGTCGTCCTTATTGATGCCTAGCAG
>JADCGN010000129.1 GCA_020249005.1 Alphaproteobacteria bacterium | reverse complement strand
GCCCCTTCGTTTTGCGGCTTAAACCTGCCCTGCTTTGCGTCGTTCCAACAGCTCGGCGTAGTATTTGTCGGCATGGAAGCTGCTGCGCACCAACGGGCCGCTGGCAACCATCAGGAAGCCGCGCAGCTTGGCTTGTTCTTCATAGTAGGCAAATTGTTCGGGCGTGATGTACTCCATCACCGGGAAGTGCTGCGGACTGGGGCGCAGGTACTGCCCGATGGTGAGGAAATCCACGTTCGCCGCGCGTAGGTCGTCCATCACCTGCAGCACCTCGTCGCGGTGTTCACCCAAGCCGACCATCAGGCCGCTTTTGGTAAAAACTGGATAGTCAGCTAACTCTTTCACGCGTTCCAGCAAGCGCAGGCTGCCGAAGTAACGCGCGCCAGGCCGCACGGTGCGGTACAGCCGCGGCACGGTTTCCAGGTTGTGGTTGTAAACTTCGGGGCGCGCGTTCACCACCAGCGGAATATACTCTTCATGGCGGCGGAAGTCGGGGGTGAGAATCTCCACGCTCACGCCGGACGCCTTGGCATGAATCGCGTTGATGCAATCGGCCCAGTGCTGCGCGCCGCCGTCCGCCAGGTCATCGCGGTCAACGCTGGTGATCACCACGTGCTGCAGCTGCAGCTCGCCCACCATCTGCGCCAAGTTCGCCGCCTCATGCGGGTTCACCGCATTGGGCTTGCCGGTTTTGATGTTGCAGAAGGCGCAGCCGCGGGTGCAGGTATCGCCCAGGATCATCACCGTCAGGTGCCCGCTCGCCCAGCAGTCGCCAATGTTCGGGCAGGCCGCTTCCTCGCACACCGTGTGCAGCTTTTTGGCGCGCACGTTCTCCACCAACGCAAAATATTTCGGGTTGGTCGGCGCCTTCACCCGCAGCCAGTCGGGCTTGCCCGACATATGCGCGATACCCTGCGTTAGGCTCTCGCCCCCGCCGCCCTTGACCCCCGTCACCCGGCGGGCATCCAATCGTGCGCGCACCCCGGCGCGGTAGTCATGCTCGGCCCCCTCTTCATTCGGCGGCGGCGCGCCGTCGCCGGGCGTCCGCTTGGCATACTCCGCAAACGCCGCCTTGGGCGCATCGGGCACGTGGTCATAGCCTAAGTCCGCCACGCCATCGGTGGGAATCCCCGCCGCCGCCAGTTCTTGGCGGACGTCCTCGCGGTTTTCGCTGTGGGTGAGGGTGATTTTCATATCTCGTAAATTTTAATCATCATCATAAATATAAATATTAAAATAACGGCAGTAATTGTATATTCATTACATTTTTTAAAATTCTCATTATGAAGTTTATCTGTATCTTCAAAAGGTTTAAGACAACTCTTTTCTACTTCCTCTTCAAATATATCAAATGAATAATCATGAAAATTTTTCATTCTAAATAAAATAGCTTTAAAATTGGTAGAAAATTTTATACTTAAAGCACTTATACTTATCATACCTTTAAATAAATTATGAGAACTATAAAGAAGATATAATATAGGTATAAAAAGTATATAATATATTATATTTTTATTAATTAATGATATGGAACTTACAATCAAAAGAATTGTCGCTAGATTAAAGCTAATTAATATTTTTGAATAACCATGTTGGACAGACAGGCCATGGTTTATAGAATCTAATATTTGCTCATAAAAATTGGCAAAATCTTCTCTTTTAGGGGCTGGTTTGCTATGCATTCAAAGCGCGCCCTTCACTGTTCAACACCGCCTCGTATTCCCTCATGGCGGCGCAGGCCGCCATCCACGCTACTTTTTTCGCATGGATCCCGGCCTGCGCCGGGATGAGGGCCTGACGGGTACAGGCCTTACGCATTCAAGGCTCGCCCTTCCGAATTCAACACCGCCTCCCCAATCATCTCAGAGAGCGTCGGGTGCGGCAAGCAGGCATGCAGGAAGTCGGCCTCCACCGCTTCCATGCTGCGGCCGAGCACGAAGGTGGAAATCATCTCGGTGGCCTCGGCGCCGATGATATGCGCGCCCAGCAGCGCCCCGGTGGCTTCGTCAAAAATCACCTTCACCAGGCCCACCGGCTCGCCCATCGCCAGCGCCTTGCCGTTGGCCTGGTAGTTGAAGCGGCCGACCTTCACCTTATGCCCCGCCTCTTTGGCCGCGGCTTCGGTGTAGCCGGTGCTGGCCACTTGCGGCGTGCAGTAGGTGCAGCCGGGGATGTTGGTATAATCCATGGGGTGCGGTTTGGCCCCCTTCCCTAACGTGTGCGCGATGTGCTCGGCCGCAATCACGCCTTCGTGGCTCGCCACGTGGGCCAACCACGGCGCGCCCGCCACGTCACCGATGGCATACAGGTGCGGTACGCCGGTTTGGTAATAGTCATTCACCACAATCGCGCCCTTTTCCACCACCATACCGCCGCTGGCCTTGCCCGAATGGCCCATCTGGGGTGTAGGCAGGTTCAGGCCTTCCACATTGCCCACCACGCCGATCGCCAGGATCGCGCGGTCAAAGCTTTCGGCCTTGCCGTTGATGTCGGCGCTCACCCCAGTTTTGGTGGCTTTCAGGTTCGCCACCTTGGCGTTGATGAGGATTTTCATCCCCTCCTTTTCCAACGCCTTGTGCAGCAGCGCGGAAATTTCCTCGTCCTCGGCGGGCACGATGCGGTGCTGCGCTTCGCACAGCGTCACCTGGCAGCCGAGTGCGGCGTAAAAGCTGGCAAACTCCACGCCAATCGCGCCACCGACGATGATGAGTAGCGTGGCGGGCAACTCGGCGGGCACCATCGCTTCGCGTGCTGTCCAGATGTGCTTGCCGTCGGCTTCCAGCACACCCGGAATTTGCTTGGCGCGCGCGCCGGTGGCGATGATGGCGTGGCCAAAGCCGACCTCACCCACCCCAGCAACCTCGAGCACCTTGTCGGTTTTAAACTTCGCTTCGCCCTTGATGACCTCAATTTTGTTCTTCTTCATCAAAAAGCTGATGCCTTTGGAAAGCTGCGCGGCAACGTCACGCGAGCGGCCAATGATTTTGGCGAAATCCAGCCCCTCGTCCTTCACCTTCAGGCCAAAGTCGGCGGCGTGGGCTACGGCGCGCTTCAGCTCGGCGGCCTTCAGCAGCGCCTTGGTGGGGATGCACCCCCAGTTCAGGCACACGCCACCCATTTCCGCGCGTTCCACAATCGCCACCTTCAGCCCCAGCTGGCTGGCGCGAATTGCCGCCACGTACCCGCCTGGGCCGGAACCGATCACCACCACATCGTACTGCTGCATGTTCAATCTCTCCTACAACACCAACCCCACCGGGTTTTCCAAGTTCGCCTTAATCGCGCCCAGCAGTTCCGCCCCTAACGCACCATCAATCACACGGTGGTCAACGGAAAGTGTCAGCGCCACCCGCTCCAGTTCATCGGCGGCGCCCACCGCCAGAATGGCGGCCTGCGGCGGGTTGATGATCGCGGCAAATTCCTCGATGCCGTACATGCCGAGGTTGCTGATGCTGAAGCTACCGCCCGTGTACTGCTCGGGCTTCAGCTGGTTGGCGCGCGCCGCGGCGGCCAGGGTCTTCATTTCAGTGCTGATGGCACCCAAGCTTTTTTGGTCGGCATTCGCCACAATCGGCGTAATCAGGCCGCCTTCAATGCTCACCGCCACCGAAATATCCACATTGCCGAACTGCACCACACTGTCCGTATTCCAAGCCGCATTGGCCGCCGGGTACTGCGCCAGCGCCAGCGCCGAGGCCTTGATGATGAGGTCGTTGACGCTGACTTTCACCTTCTCGCTCCGCGCCTCGTAGTGCGCGTTCAGTTGCTTGCGGAACTCCAACGCGGCGGCCATGTCGGCCCGCACCTTCAGGTAAAAGTGCGGCACGGTTTGCTTGCTTTGGGTTAGCCGCGCGGCAATGGCCTTGCGCATCGGCGTGAGCTTCTCGACGCTATCCGGGCGCCGCACCACCACGTTGGCGCTGCCGCCACGCGGGGCGTTTTGCAAATCCTTCGCCACCACCCGGCCACGCGGGCCGCTCCCCACCACGCGAGAAAGATCGAGCCCTTGCTGCGCGGCCAGGCGCTTGGCGAGCGGAGATGCCACCACCCGGCCGCCCTTGGGTGCCGCTGCCACGGGCGCCACGCTGGCCGTGTTCAGCACCGGCAACACGGGGGCCGCCAGCACCACCGGCGCTGCCACCGGGGCCGCTGCGGCAGGTGCAGCCGCAGCGGCCGCCGCCGGTGCAGACACGGCTTCGGCCTTGGGTGCCGCCTTGACCTTGGGCTGGTAGTCGGCGGGCACGGTCTCGCCCTTCTTGGCCAGCACCGCAATCGGCGTGCCGACTGGCAAGTCGGTGCCCAGTTCTGCCACAAATTGGTGAATGACACCGTCTTCACTGGCTTCCACTTCCATGGTGGCCTTGTCGGTTTCCACTTCGGCCACCACGTCGCCCGCCTTGATGGCGTCGCCGGGGCTTTTCAGCCATTTGGCGAGGCGCCCTTCCGTCATGGTCGGGCTCAGTTGCGGCATCAACAGGTCAATCGGCATGGTCGTTCACTCTTTCTGGTTCAATCAACTTACAAAAACCGCACCCACACGTTCAGCGCATACAGCGGCCAGTAGGTTAGTGCCACCGCCAGCACGAAGACCCGCGCGCCGAAGCGGTAGGCCGGGCGGCTGTGGGCGGCGCAGCGCCACACACTCACCAGGTGCCACAGGTAATAGCTTCCCCAAAAGCCGAACATCACCAGCACCGCGTAGCCCGCCAGGCCCGCCATCACGATGTCGCCGGTGGCGAAGTTCATGTACGCCTGCTGCAGCACCAAGCCGGAAAAGAGCGTGAAGAACAAGCCAATCAGACACCCCAACCCCATGCCCCAAATCCAAAACGCGCCCCACAACGCCCGCTCGCCGCGCCAGTAGGCGTAGAACATGGCAGAAACGGCATCCATCGGCCGTGCTTCGGCCGCTTTGACCGCAGGTTTGGTCTCAGTCTTTTTAGCGTTGGCCATCCAGCAGCCCTTTCACTTCCCGCACGATATCTTCCACCTGCGGCACGCATTTGGTTTCCAAGTTGCTGGCGTAGGGCAGCGGCACGGGCAGCTGGCTTAACCGCAGCACCGGGGCATCCATCTCATCCCAGGCGTGGTCGGAAATCGTGGCGATCACCTCGGCCCCCACCCCCGCCGCGGCCCAGGTTTCTTCCAGTACCACCGCGCGGTGAGTTTTGCTCACGGAAGCTTTAATCGCCTCAACATCCAACGGGCGCAAGCTGCGCAAGTCCACCACCTCGGCATCAATCCCTTGTTTGGCCAGTTCTTCAGCGGCGGCGAGCGCCTTCACCGTCATCATTGAGTAGGCGAAAATGCTGACGTCCTTGCCCGGGCGCGCCACGTGGGCCTTGCCGATGGGCGTGATGTAATCACCCTCCGGCACCTCGCCGCTGTGGCCATACAGCACCTCGTGCTCCAGCACCACCACCGGGCTGTCATCCCGAATCGCCGCCTTCAGCAACCCCTTGGCATCGGCGGCGTTGGCGGGTGCCACCACCTTCAGTCCTGGAATGTTCATGTACCAGCTGGCAAAATCCTGGCTGTGCTGGGCCGCGACGTGGGCCGCCACCCCGTTCAGGCCGCGGAACACAATCGGGCAGCCTACCTTGCCGCCACTCATATACAGCGTTTTGGCGGCCGAGTTCAAAATATGGTCGGTCGCCAGCAGCGCGAAGTTCCAGGTCATGTACTCCACAATCGGGCGCAGGCCCGCCATCCCCGCGCCCACCGCAATCCCGGTAAAGCCCAGCTCGGCGATCGGGGTGTCGATCACGCGCTTGGGCCCAAATTCCTGCACCATGCCCTGGCTGCACTTGTAGGCGCCTTGGTAGTCGGCCACCTCTTCGCCGATCAGGAACACGCGCGGGTCGGCACGCATCTCTTCGCTCATGGCATCGCGGATGGCTTCACGGACGGTGAGGTGGGGCATGAGTTAGGCTTTCATTTTTTCGGCTAAATAAGCTTCAAACTTATCTGAAAATTCGAAATTTTTGTAATGAGCTTTTTTACTCCAAGTATACTTAGTAGCTTCCATATTAGAAAACTTAACAATTTTTGGTTCTAAAACTTCATGCCACATCTCATTACTAACAAATTTCTTGGACCACAAAAAATATTCTTTTTCGAAAAGCTTAAGTAATGTTAAAGCAGCTTCCATATTATGTTGATCTAAGCCTGGTTGACCTTGAGTATAAGAAACATAGTTAGGCCAACGGGGAAAATTCTTTTTGATATCATCGTATTCATTTGAAAATTTCAAAAAAATTTCTAATTGTGAATCTTTTTCACTATCTTGCGAAATTTTTTCACTAATTTGAGCTGCTTTCTTGGCTTGAAACGCCGCATAAGCAGTAGCACCTGCTGCAGCTAATGTTCCCAATGCCGTTGAAGCACTAAGAAATATTTCTAAGAGCTCACACATAGTTTAGCCCGGATACACATCCGTCCACAGCTCCGCCTCAGAGGGCAACGGCGCAGCCAAAGCCTCCTCGGCGCACTGGTTCACCGCCGCCTTCACCGCGTCATCCACCTCTTCAAAGTAGCTTTCGCTCAGGCCATGCTGGTCCATCAACAGTTTCTGCAAGCGGGCGATGGGGTCGCGGCTCTCGCGCACACACTCCACATCTTCCCGCGTGCGGTACTTGGCCGGGTCGCTCATGCTGTGGCCGCGGTAGCGGTAGGTATCCATTTCCAACAGGTACGGCCCCTTCCCGGCGCGGCAGTGGTCGGCGGCGCGCTTGCCCGCTTCGGCCACCGCCAGAAAATCCATGCCATCCACCTTTTCACCCGGGATGCCGAACGGCTCGCCGCGCTTCCACAGTTCCCCAGCCGCCGCGCGCGGCACGCTGGTGCCCATGCCGTACTGGTTGTTTTCAATCACGAACACCACCGGCAGCTGCCACAGCGCGGCCATGTTGAAGCTTTCAAACACCTGCCCGGCGTTCATCGCGCCGTCGCCAATCAGGGTAAAGCATACCCGTTGGTTGGCTTGGCCGAGCACGTCGTTTTCGTATTTGCGGGCAAAGGCAATCCCGGCGCCTAACGGCACCTGCGCCGCCACGATGCCGTGACCGCCCCAGAAGCCTTTTTCCGGCTCAAACATGTGCATGCTGCCGCCTTTGC
>JADCGN010000128.1 GCA_020249005.1 Alphaproteobacteria bacterium | reverse complement strand
GGTCAAGCCAGCCCAGCGGGGGAAATATTTCATCGGGTGGCAACTTCCTTAAAGCCTAGCAGTTGGCGCCGCAGGTCGGGGCGCAATGAGCGCTCGCTCAGCCAAATCGCAAAGAAATATTGGCCAAATTGTGGGTCGGGCAGCGTACCAAGCACGGTTTTGCCGTTGCGCACAAAGGTGGTGGAACCGTCGGCATTGCGCATGGCGGCCAGGCGAGTGCCTTTTTCAATCCCCTGAAACCAATCCGTCAGCTGCAGCTGCCACTTGGCCAGTTTGGCCTCATCCCGGAAGCCCAAGCGCACCATTTCCTCGCGGGCCTTGGCCGCCACCTTGGCGCCATCCAAGGCGCGCAAATAGGTCAGTTCTAACACATACGGCTGCGTGGCCTGAAACCGCCCGGTCGGCGCGTACAACGCCGCATCGTACACATCCCAAACCAGCCAGGTCAGGCGGCTCTCGCCCACCTTGCGGGTGGTCTTTTCCTGGTACTTGGCCAAGGTGGTGGCCTGTACCGGCGCCACCGCCAACAGTGCCAGGGCAGCCAGCAACAGACTGAAGGCACGCAACTTTTTCATCAACCAAAAGCTAACACAACACGGCGCCCAGCGGAGCAGATTTCCACCTTTCGTAAGGTTGCGAACAGCTTCAGCTTCGGCTACGCAAGGGTATGACGTTGCCGCAAACCTTCACCGTCGCCCCCGCCGCCGCTAACCAACGGCTGGATGTATGGCTGTTGGCGGCCTTGGGTGAAGGCCACTCGCGCGCCGAAATGCAACGCTGGATTAAGGCCGGTGCCGTGACAGTCCAGGGCCAGACCAGCCCCAACCCCGCCAAA
Source organism: Alphaproteobacteria bacterium (assembly GCA_020249005.1). Taxonomy (GTDB): domain Bacteria; phylum Pseudomonadota; class Alphaproteobacteria; order UBA2136; family UBA6156; genus JADCGN01. The sequence goes on along the minus strand of JADCGN010000128.1, from coordinate 7,376 downwards.
AAACTCCGGGGAGGCGAGGTGGTGGTGCTCACCCCACTCCCAGCGCCCAGCCACGCGCTGGTGGGCGAAGCGATTCCGTTGGAGATTGTGTATGAAGACGCGGTGCTGTTGGTTATCAACAAGCCCGCCGGCCTGACGGTACACCCAGCCCCCGGCAACCACACCGGCACCTTGGTGCATGCCCTGCTGCACCATTGCGGCCACCAGCTCAGCACCGAAAACGGCGCCGACCGCCCCGGCATCGTGCACCGGCTGGATAAGGACACCTCGGGCCTGCTGGTGGTGGCCAAAACCGCCCAGGCGCACCGCTATCTGGCCCGGCAGTTTGCCGCCCACGGGCGCGACGGCCGCCTGCACCGCCGCTACCTGGCCCTGGTACGGGGGGCGCCGCGCGCCACCCAGGGCACGATTGTCGGCAACATCGGCCGCCACCCCACCTTGCGGCTGCCCCGCGCAGTGGTGGCCACCGGCGGTAAGTTCGCCACCACCCATTATCATGTTTTACAACGGTTTGGGCCAGCCCCCCACCCGGCTGCCTTGCTGGAACTCCAACTGGAAACCGGCCGCACGCACCAAATCCGGGTGCATCTGGCCCATCTGGGCCATCCGGTGCTGGGCGACCCCCTCTACCCCACCCCGCGCGGTAACCTGGGCCCCTTGGCCGGGGCCGCAGCCGGCGTGCTGCTACCCCGCCAACAGCTGCTGCACGCGGCCGAATTGGGCTTCGTGCACCCGCTGAGCCACCAAAAAATGCAGTTTAGCGCCCCATTACCGGCCAGTTTCCAAACCGTGATTGATAATTTAACTCATTGTTTTAAATAAAAACATTCCCTGTCAGCAGCCATGGTCAGCCCCCCTTGCAAAAGGGTTCATCAAGGGAGAACGCCATGACTGACCAACTCAGCCACTACCTCAACACCATCGGCAAGTTCAGCAGCCTGAGCGCCGCCGAGGAGCACGCCCTGGCCGTGCGGGTGCAGCGTGGCGACACCAAGGCCTTCAACCAACTGATGCACAGCTACCTGAAGTTGGTGGTGAAAGTGGCCACCGGCTTTAAGGGTTACGGCCTGCCGTTGGAAGAATTGATTCAGGAAGGCAATATTGGCCTGATGCAAGCCATCCGCCGCTTTGACCCAGCCCGCGGCCTGCGTCTTTCCACCTACGCCATGTTCTGGATCCGCGCCCAAATGCAGGAGTACATCCTCAATAACTGGAGCATGGTGAAGATCGGCACCAGCGGCATCCAAAAGAAGCTGTTTTTTAACCTGCGCCGCCTGAAGGCCGAAGTGCTGGGCGAACACGTGACCCACCTCACCCCAGACGCGGTGGCCAAAATCGCCGCCACGCTGGAGGTGAGCAGCGCCGACGTGGTGCTGATGGACCAACGCCTGCGCCATGGCGATGAAAGCCTGAACGCGCCGGTGGGCAGCGATGCCGACACCACCAACGAATGGCAGGATTTTGTGGCCGATACCCGCCCGAACCCGGAAATGCTGGCGATGGCCAAGAGCAGCGCCAAGCAACGCAAAGCCCGGCTCAGCAGCGCGCTGGCAGTGCTGAACGACCGCGAACGCCAAATCTTTGTGGCCCGCCACCTGTGCGAAGATGAGGACACCCCCACGCTGGAAACCCTGAGCATGAACTATGGTGTGTCGCGCGAACGGGTGCGCCAGCTGGAAGCCCGCGCCTACCAGAAAGTCAGCGCCCACTTGAAGCAACTGGCCAGCTAGCCTCACCCCCATCAACACCAACAAACACCAAACCCGCCGCTGGCGGGTTTGGTGTTGCGGGAGGGCCAAGCCTCGCCCAATCGCCTTACACCGAGTAATACATTTCAAACTCCACCGGATGCGGGGTATGTTCGAAGCGGATCACCTCCTGCATCTTCAGCTGAATGTAGGCCTCGATGAAGTCATCGGTGAACACCCCGCCTTGGGTCAGGAAGGCCCGGTCGGCATCCAGGCATTGCAGGGCTTCGCGCAGGCTGCCGCAAACGGTTGGGATTTTCTGCAGCTCGGCGGCGGGCAGCTCATAGAGGTCCATGTCCATCGCCTCTCCGGGGCTGATTTTGTTCTTAATCCCGTCCAACCCCGCCATCAGCATCGCGGCAAAGGCCAAATACGGGTTGGCGGCTGGGTCGGGGAAACGAATTTCAATCCGTTTGGCCTTGGGGCTGTCGGTGTAGGGGATCCGGCAACTGGCGCTGCGGTTGCGCGCGCTGTAGGCCAGCAACACCGGGGCTTCAAAACCCGGCACCAGGCGCTTGTAGCTGTTGGTGGTGGGGTTGGTGAAGGCGTTGATGGCCTTGGCGTGCTTGATGATGCCGCCGATGTACCAGAGGCACTCTTGGCTTAACCCGGCGTACTTGTCGCCCGCAAACAGCGGCTTGCCGTTCTTCCACAGCGATTGATGGCAGTGCATGCCGCTGCCGTTGTCGCCATAAATTGGTTTGGGCATAAAGGTGGCGGTCTTGCCGGCCTCATGCGCCACCATGTGGATACAGTACTTGTAGGCCTGCAGCAGGTCGCCCATGCGGGTCAGGGTATCAAATTTCATCCCCAACTCGTGCTGGGCGCTGGCCACCTCGTGGTGGTGCTTTTCTACCTTCACCCCCATTTGCGCCATGGTTTTCAGCATTTGTGCGCGCAAATCCTGGCCGCTGTCCATCGGCGGCACCGGGAAGTACCCGCCTTTGGTCTTGATGCGGTGGCCCAGGTTGCCGTTGGCGTAGTCGGCCGCGCCGTTGGTGGGCAGTTCGTCGCAGTCCAGCTCAAAGGTGGTGTGGTAGGGGTCGGCCTTGAACTTCACATCATCGAAGATAAAGAACTCGGCTTCCGGCCCAAAAAAGACTGCATCCGCAATCCCGCTGGCCTTGGCGTATTCCTCGGCGGCGTGGGCAATCCCGCGCGGGTCGCGGTTGTAGCGCTTTTGTGTGATGGGGTCGTACACCTCACACACCAAAATCAACGTGGGGTCAGCCGCAAACGGGTCACGACACGCGCTTTCCAAGGCCGGTTTCAGCAGCATGTCACTTTCGTTAATCGCCTTCCACCCGGCAATGCTGCTGCCGTCGAACATCACGCCTTCCACCAGGCGGGCTTCGGTGATCATGCCCACGTCGAAGGTGACGTGCTGCCATTTCCCCTTGGTGTCAGTGAAGCGAAAATCCACATACTCCATGGCTTCGCTCACGATGAATTCCATCACGCTGGTGGGCGTGGCGGCGGCGGGTTTGGTGGCGGTTGGACGGGTGCTGACAACAGCCAGATTGTTCGAAGCCATACGGCGTTTCTCCCAGATTGTTACAGTTGGACTGTGGCGATTCCGGCACCGACTGCGCGCGTCCCGGTCCCCTCAATCTGGAATTTCAGGCTGCGCCCGATTGTGCGTGGCGGCAATGGCCTTGCGCACAAAAATTCGCTATCATCGGCGGCATGAAGCGCGTGGCTCTGTTGCTCGGGGTGGCCTTGCTGCTAGGCTATGGGGCGGCCCTGGCCGGGCTGTGGGCCAAACAAGATGCCCTGATCTTCCCCGCCCGGGTCAACCCCCTGCCCGACACGCCCAACCCGCAAGCCGACGATTACCTGGTGCTGAACCTCACCCTGCCCGACGGCACTCTGCAGCAGGTGGTGCAAAGCCCACGCCGGGTGCCGCCCAGCCCCACCCTGGTGGTGGCCTTTGGCGGCAACGCGCACGATGTGGGTGGGATGGTGCGCTGGCTGCACCGCCACGTCTGGCCCCGCCACACGCTGGTCATCGGCGCCCCCTACCGCGGCTACCCCAGCGCCTTTACCCAGCCGCAACCGGGGCGCCCCAGCCAAGCGGCGGTGCTGGCCGATGCCACCCACCTCACCCGCTGGGCCCAAACCACCTTTAAACCGCACCAAACCGTGATAGTGGGGTATTCGCTCGGCAGCAGCGTGGCAGCCCATACGGCGCTCACGGCGCCGGTCTCGGCCACGGTGCTGATCACCCCCTTCACCAGCATGGCCGCGCTGGCCACCGCCGAATACCCCTGGCTGCTCACCCCCGTGGTGCACCTGTTGTTGCGCCACCCCTTCCCCACCCAGAGGTGGCTGCAGCAAGGCACCACCCCGGTGGTGCTGCTCGGCGCCGGCCGCGATGGCCTCATTCCGCCCAGCCAGCTGCCCAAACTGGCCGCGGCCGCCCCGGGGCGCATGGCGCTGCAGCAGGTGCTGCCCACCGCCACCCACGGCGGCGTGCTGGATGACCCCGCCCTCCCCGCCCTGCTGCAGCGGGCGATGGCTGCGCTAACCCTGCCAGTTCAATAAGGTTGCCAACACTTGGCTGCTTAAGCTTACCTGGCCTTGCACGTTCAGCAAGGCCGGCTCAGCTGTTGGCTGCCCCGGCGCAAGCGTCTTCACAGCCGCGGTGGCCGGCTTAGCCTTATCAGTCACCACCCCCGTGATCGGCGCCACGGTCGCCTGGGCACTGGCACTGCAGCAGTTGGAAACACTCATGCTCCAAGGCCATACCCTTTCTGTTGCGTTATCAGCTAGGGCTCCCCAAACGCGTGGTTTAAGGCACGGTGGGTGTGGCGCAAAAGCCCCCTCTGTGCGAGAGGGGGTCTGCTTAGCGTGTAATGGGCCTAAGCCTTGCCGTACTGTTCCTGCAAGGGCTTAAATACATTCGCCAGCTTGGATTGTTCCCAGGCTTCCATGTTCACCGGGCTGTGCGCGGTGTCGATGGTGCTGCTTTCAATCATCGCGTCAAAGGCCTCATCCCAGCTGCCGCGGGTGCTGGCCTTGGCGTACTCGGTGGCGCGCTGTTCAAAGAAGTTGGCGTGCTCGTCGGCGTTCAGCATCAGGTCCATCCACGGCAGCGGGTTCTTTTCGGTGCCGTACACGGGCTCCAGGTTCAGGCTGCGCAGGCGGCGGTCGGCGATGTAACGGATGTAGCCCTTCACATCCTCGGCCGTCATGCCCTCCACCGGGCCCATTTCAAAGGCCAGGTCGATGAACTTGTCTTCCATCCCCACAATCTTCTTGCAGGCGTCGGTGATGTCGTTTTTCAACGCATCGGTCCAGATTTCCGGGTTTTCCTGCACGAAGGTGTTGAACAGCTTAATCACGCACTGGCAATGCAGGGTTTCATCGCGCACGCTCCAGGTCACGATCTGGCCCATGCCCTTCATCTTGTTGAAGCGCGGGAAGTTCATCAGCATCGCAAAGCTGGCAAACAGCGCCAAGCCCTCGGTGAAGCCGCCAAACACCGCCATCGTCATGGCGATGTTGTGCTTGTTCTTCATGTCAAAGCCGTGCATGTAGTCGTACTTGTCTTTCATGGCGGCGTATTCCATGAAGGCGCTGTACTCCACTTCGGGCATCCCGATGGTGTCCAGCAAGTGGCTGTAGGCCGCCACGTGCACGGTTTCCATGTTGGAGAAGCTGCCCAGCATCATCAGCACTTCGGTGGGCTTGAACACCTGCATGTAGTGGCGGTTGTAGCAATTGTTCACTTCCACGTCGCTTTGGGTGAAGAAGCGGAAGATTTGCGTCAGCAGGTTTTTTTCCGCCGCGGTCAACTTCACGTTCCAGTCCTTCACGTCGTCGGCCATCGGCACCTCTTCCGGCAGCCAGTGAATGCGCTGTTGCATCAGCCAGGCTTCGTAGGCCCAGGGGTAGCCAAACGGCTTATACCCAATCCGCTCTTCCATCAGGTTTGGCATGCTCGTTCCCTCCGTTGTGTGTTTTTTCATGGCCGCCTGGTGTTGCACCTTGGTGGCCGCCGGTTCGAAATTGATGACATCGGCGGTCATGCAATTGTCTCCCCTGTTTTTGGTTGCGGCGGAACCCCTCCGCCCTTGGCCCCTTTTAGGCCCGCTGAAGCGGGGTGAAAAGGGGGAAAACTTGTAATTTCAAAACTTGGTCGGTGGGTATTTATGCCACGGGCCTATTTTTTACTCTCGTAATTATCCCCGCCGGCGTTGACGAGGAAAAGATAGGGGGTGATGCTCCCCCTAGGTTCTTAAGACGTCACCCATCTTTCGATCCTTTCGTCATCTGAGGGTTAATATTACAGCCGGTTGCCGCCGGCTGTTTCTTTAGGTAGGTACGCATCATTCACCTACCCAAATGAACCTTGTTTCCTATTGGCACGCCAAGCACTCTTCATACTTCGCGCCATCTGTCCCGGTGGCCTTCAACGCCACCTGGGCCTTGGGCTCGGCCGCCGATTTGTTGTTCGGCAGGCTCACCACCTCGGCGCGCTGCAGGCTCTTGCTGCGGCAGTAGTACAGGGTCTTAATCCCGCGCTTCCAAGCGGTGTAGTGCAGCATGTGCAGGTCGCGCTTGTGCACGTCGCTGGGCAGGAACACGTTGAGGCTTTGGGCTTGGCAAATATAGGGCGTGCGGTCGGCCGCGTGCTCAATCAACCAACGCTGGTCCAGCTCAAACGCGGTCTTGAACACGTCGCGCTCTTCGTCGGTCAGGAAGTCCAGATGCATCACGCTGCCGCCATTCACCGTGATGCTGGTCCAGGTGTCCTCATCATCGCGGCCGTAGTTGGCCAGCACTTTCTTCAGGTGCTTGTTGCGCACGTTGAAGGTGCCTTCCAAGGTTTTGTGGTTGTAGCTGTTAGAAGGATAGGGCTCGATGCCGGGGCTGGCGTTGCCGCAGTAAATGCTGGAACTCGCGTTCGGCGCAATCGCAATCTTGTGGCTGAAACGCTCCATCACCAACGCTTCGGCGGCATCGGGGTTGGGGCCGCGCTCGTGCGCCAGCTTCACGCTCGCCGCATCGGCCTGGTCCTTGATGAACTTGAACATTTTTTTGTTCCAGACCTTGGCCATCACGCTTTCAAAGGCGATGCCCTTCATCTGCAAAAAGCTGTGGAAGCCCATCGCGCCCAGGCCCACCGCCCGTTCGCGCATCGCGCTGTAGCGGGCGCGCTCCATCGCGTCGGGCGCGCGGTCAATGAAGTCCTGCAAGATGTTATCCAGGTACGCCATCAGGTCGGCAATGAACTGCGGCTCCTTGCTCCACTCTTCAAAGTTTTCCAAATTCACCGAGCTCAAGCAGCACACCGCGGTGCGCTCTTTGCCGTATTGATCGGGCCCGGTCGGCAGCACGATTTCGCTGCACAGATTGCTCATCCGCACGGAAAGACCGGCCTTCTTTTGGTATTCGGGCAGGTGACGGTTGATGTTATCGATAAACAGGATGTAGGGCTCGCCAGTTTCAATCCGGCTGGTCAGGATACGGATCCAAATATCCCGCGCCTTCACCTGCTTGATGGTGGCGTTGGTCTTGGGGCTGCGCAGGTCATAGAGGCCATCTTGCTCCACCGCATGCATAAAGGCGTCGTCAATCACCACCGCGTTGTGCAGGTACAGCGCCTTGCGCTTCGGGTCGCCC
>JADCGN010000127.1 GCA_020249005.1 Alphaproteobacteria bacterium | reverse complement strand
CATGGCTTGCCCGTGGATGACCGTGGGCTGCGGTGGGGCTGCGTGCAGGTGGCAGGGTGCGACATCACCACCTTCCGTACCGAGCGTTATTCCCCCGGCAGCCGCTACCCCACGGTGACGCTCACCACCGACTTGGCCGCCGATGCGGTGCGGCGTGATTTTACCTGCAACGCCGTGTATCTGGCGCCGGAGGGGGCGCTGACCGATCCTTTCGGCGGCGCGGCCGATTGGTGCAACGGGCAGGTGGTATGGCTTGGCCACCCAGCCGCGCGGTTGGCGGAAGATCCGCTGCGCTGGTGGCGCTGGCTGCGCTTTTGCGCCGAGGCCGGGCCAACGGCGGCCGCCAATCCGGTGTGGTACGACGTGACGACGCGGCAACGCTCCCCGCTGTCATTGCATGAACTCATTGACCTGGCGGCTGGCACCTGCAGACAGCTAAGTGTCAGCCGTCGGCATACGGAGCAGGCAAAGTTTGGGGCCCAACCCCATGCGGCGGCAGTGCGAGAAATTATCCAGCCCCTGCTTGCATCGGCCGATGAAGTGGCGCAGAAATTATTTCCATGAAAACCATCGCGCCCCAGAATCGTGCCGTAGCCGCTGTGATCATGACGGTGTTACTGGGAACCACGCTGGCAGCACTATGGCTGGCCTACGCGCCACAGCCGGAACCTTCCGCCGGGCTGACCGGCGGGGTTGGCCAACCCAGCGGGGCGCCAGCGATTGGCGGGCCCTTTACGTTGACCGATGACGCCGACCGCACCGTGACGGAAGCCAATTTGGTGGGAGAGAAGTATCACCTGATTTTCTTTGGCTTCGCCAACTGCCCCGATGTGTGCCCCGGTATGCTGCAGCTGATGGCCGGGGTGGAAGAAAAGCTACCCGCCGCCACCAAAGCCAAGCTGCAATTTGTGTTTGTGAGCGTGGACCCCGACCGCGACAGCCTGACCAAGTTGGGTGAGTACGTGCGGGGCTTTTCACCAAGCTTTGTGGGCTGGACCGGCAGCAAGGAACAGATTGACGTGATGGTTAAGAATTACCTGGCCTACTACGCGAAACGCCCCGATGCCCAGGCCCCCGACGGCTACAGCGTGGATCATTCGGGTTTTGCCTACCTGATGGGGCCGGACGGCAAATACGTGACGCACTTCCGCAGTTCCGACAGTGCCACCAGCCTGCAGGCGGGGCTCATCAACGCCATTCGCTAGCGGGGCCAATCGCCGAAAAAGCGCCGCCCGAACAGGCGGCGCGCTTGCTTCGCTGCGGCTTTAGGGCCATAAAGCGAGCATGACCAATTCCGCTCTCCGCGACGCCGCCCTGGCGTACCATAGCGCCGGTAAACCCGGTAAAATTGAAGTGGTTTCCACCAAACCACTGACCACGCAAAACGATCTTTCGCTGGGCTACACGCCCGGGGTGGCCGAAGTGTGCCTGGCGATTAAGGCTGACGACACAGCCGCCGACCGTTACACCAGCAAGGCCAACCTGGTGGCGGTGGTGACCAACGGCACCGCCGTATTGGGCCTGGGCAACATCGGCCCGTTGGCCGCCAAGCCGGTGATGGAAGGCAAGGCGGTGCTGTTCAAGAAGTTCGCCAACATCGACGTGTTTGACCTCGAAATTCAGGAATCGGACCCCGACAAGCTGGTGGAGATTGTCGCCAGCCTGGCGCCGACCTTCGGCGGGATTAACCTGGAAGACATCAAGGCGCCGGAATGTTTTTACATTGAAGAAAAGCTGCGGGAAAAACTAAGCATTCCGGTGCTGCACGATGACCAGCACGGTACCGCCATCATCGTGCTGGCGGCGTTCATCAACGCCACGCATGTAGCCGGTAAGGCTAAAGATGCGGTGAAGATTGTCTGCAGCGGCGCCGGGGCGGCCGGCTTGGCCTGCATGAACCTGCTGGTGGAATGGGGCGTGCCGCGGGCCAACATCACGCTGGTGGATGTGGCCGGGGTGATTCATGCCGCGCGCGAGAATCTGCACCCCACGCACGTGCCGTTTGCGCACCCCAGTCAGGCGCGCACGTTGGCCGACGCCTTGGTGGGGGCCGACGTGTTCTTTGGCCTTTCCGCGCCGGGGATTTTAAAGCCCGAAATGGTGCTGACGATGGCGCCGAAACCCATCATCTTTGCAATGGCCAACCCCACGCCGGAAATCATGCCCGACCTGGCCCGCGCCGCGCGGCCCGATGCGATCATCGGTACCGGGCGGAGCGACTTCCCGAACCAAATTAACAACGTGCTGGGCTTTCCCTACCTGTTCCGCGGGGCGTTGGATTGCGGCGCCACCACCTTCAACACCGCCATGAAGATTGCCGCCGCCCAAGCGCTGGCCGAGCTCGCGCGGGCCGAACCCGAGCCGGGGCTCGCCACCGCCTACAAGGGCAGCAAGCTGAAGTTTGGGCCCGAATACCTGATTCCGAAGCCGTTCGACAATCGCCTGCTTTCCACCATTGCGCCGGCGGTGGCGCGGGCGGCGATGGACAGCGGGGTGGCGCAGCGCCCGATTGCCGATTTGACCGCCTACGCCGCCGGGCTGCACGCCAGCATCGACCAATCGTTTGCCATCATGCGCGACATCATCACGCTGGCCAAGCAAGACCCCAAACGCGTGGTGTACCCCGAAGGCGAAGACCCGCGGATTCTGCAGGCCGCGCAGGCGGTGATTACCCAGGGTTTGGCCAAACCGATTTTGCTCGGCCGGGCCGACGTGGTGCGCGAGCACATTGCCGATTTGGGCCTCACCATGCGGGAAGGGGCGGATTTTGCCCTGATCGACCCGCAAACCGACCCGCGCATCGAGGAGTTTGCCAAAGCCTATTATGACCTACGCCAACGTGATGGCGTGACCTTGGGCGAAGCACACATTCACCTGCGCAGCCGCTGGCTGACCTGGGCCAGCCTGATGGTGGCGCGCGGCGAAGCCGAGGCGATTGTCTGCGGGATTTCTGGCCGCTTTATGCGTAACTTACCGATCGCCGCGCACATCATCAACGGCAACAAGGGCACCGAGCACATCTACGCCCGGCTAGTGGTGATGGCGAAAGACAAGCTACTGTTCATG
>JADCGN010000126.1 GCA_020249005.1 Alphaproteobacteria bacterium | reverse complement strand
CGCGAGTTTATACCGGTATGTCGGCGCGGCGGCCAGATTGGCGGGGTTCAGGTTGAACAGGTACACCGCCCCCCGATTCGTCCCGCCGGTGTCGTCCGCATACGCCCCCACCGCCAGCATGTCCCCGCTGGCGTTCAGGGCGACGCTGTTGCCAAAGTTATCAGAATCCGCCAGCGTCAGCCCCGCACTGCCGTGCGCGAGTTTATACCGGTACGTCGGCGCTGCGGCCAGATTGGCGGGGTTCAGGTTGAACAGATACGCTGCCCCGCGAACCGCCCCGCCGGTGTCGTCCCCATACGCCCCCACCGCCAGCATGTCCCCGCTGGCGTTCAGGGCAACGCTGACGCCAAAGCCATCAGAATCCGCCAGCGTCAGCCCCGGGCTGCCGCTGGCCAGTTTATACCGGTATGTCGGGGCGGCGGCCAGATTGGCGGTGTTCAGGTTGAACAGATACGCTGCCCCCCGATTCCCCCCGCCGGTGTCGTCCCCATACGCCCCCACCGCCAGCATGTCCCCGGTGGCGTTCAGGGCAACGCCGCTGCCAAAAAGATCACCTGTCGCCAGCGACAGCCCCGCACTGCCGTGCGCGAGTTTATACCGGTACGTCGGGGCGGCGGCCAGATTGGCGGGGTTCAGGTTGAACAGATACGCTGCCCCGCGATACAGTCCGCCGGTGGCGTCATATACCGACCCCACCGCCAGCATGTCCCCGGCCCCGTTCAGGGCCACGCTGTGGCCAAAGTAATCAGAATTCGCCAGCGTCAGCCCCGGGCTGCCGCTGGCCAGTTTATACCGGTATGTTGGGGCGGCGGCCAGATTGGCGGGGTTCAGGTTGAACAGATACGCTGCCCCGCGATCCGCCCCGCCGGTGTCGTCCGCAAGCGCCCCCACCGCCAGCATGTCCCCGCTGGCGTTCAGGGCCACGCTGCGGCCAAAGTTATCAAAATCCGCCAGCGTCAGCCCCGCACTGCCGTGCGCGAGTTTATACCGGTATGTCGGCGCGGCGGCCAGATTGGCGGGGTTCAGGTTGAACAGGTACACCGCCCCCCGATTCATCCAGCCGGTGTCGTCATCATACGCCCCCACCGCCAGAATGTCCCCGCTGGCGTTCAGGGCCACGCTGTAGCCAAAAACATCAAAATTCGCCAGCGTCAGCCCCGGGCTGCCGCTGGCCAGTTTATACCGGTATGTCGGGGCGGCGGTCAGATTGGCGGGGTTCAGATTGAACAGGTACACCGCCCCGCGATCCGCCCCGCCGGTGTCGTCCGCAGACGCCCCCACCGCCAGCATGTCCCCGCTGGCGTTCAGGGCCACGCTGCTGCCAAAATAATCAGCATCCGCCAGCGTCAGCCCCGGTGCATACCCGGCATAATTGTGCGCCAGTTTGATGATGCCCAGGCCCTCAGGGGGGGTGTTGCTGATGGTCAGGTTTTTCGGATCGATCAGCAGGCTGCCCTGCCGGTCGGGGTGGCCGGTCTGGATGTCTTGGCTGTTGAGGGTCAGCGCGCCGCCAGACACCTCGGCCCTGCCGCCGCTTCCGCTCTGGCTGCCGCCGCGCACATCGATGCTGCCGTAAAAATCGGTTTTGTCATCCGCCCATACCACCACCTCGCCGCCGGGGCCGGTGGTGCCTGTGGTCGATGCCTTCAGGGTGCTGCCCTGCGAAACCAGTGTCCGCCCGGCGGTTTGCAGCCGTTCATTGGCGGGCGCATCCTTGCCACCCTGCCAGTTACCACCCACGTTCACCCGGCCCCCGGCGGTTGTGCCGCTGGCATCCAGCGTCGCGCCAAGAAAACCGATATTGCCGCCAATCTCAATCACCCCGCCCGCGCCAGCGGTGCCGGTGGCGCGGTAGGTGGCGGACGAAAACGTCCCTGCCGCTTCCTGTTTGATGCGGCCGCCCGTTTTGCCCGACACATCCACACTGTGGCCTGCCGTTGCTTCAACCTGCTTTGTTGCCGTGATCTGGACAGTGCCGCCCTTGCCTGCGCTTCCTTGCGCTGAAATAGTGCCGTTGAAGCTGCCTGTTTTGGTAGTAATCGCAACGGTGCCGCCGTCTTTTGCGCCGTCAACGTTAATGCTGCTGCCGCTATCGAGCGTGGTGCGTGCGGCATTAATCGCTACAGATCCGCCATTTTTCGCCGTGAGGCTGCCAGTATTGGTTACAACGCTATCGAGTAAATCGCTGGCGGCTTTGGCCGTCATCGTGATACTGCCGCCTTCATTGATTATTGCGCCATTGTTCGCCACCGCTGTTGCCAAGGCTGCATCCTGCACCGCAAATTGCACCATGCCATTGCCATAAAAATCAATGGTTGTGGTTTCTGCCCCGCCTAAGGCCACACGCCCGAGCTTCGCCGTAATCGTGCCCTCGTTTGCCACATCGGGCGCCACCAACACGCCTAAGCCACTTTCTTTCAGCGTTATCGTGCCCTTGTTGACAACACGCGCTGTTTTATTGCTGCTCGCCTCATTAAACGCCCCACTGCCCGCCATGAAATCTGCATCACGCATGTTGGCGGTGCTGGCGACAAGCCCGGCCACATCCACCTTCGCGGATTTATCAAACAAGATACCATTCGGGTTAATCAGGATAACTTTCCCGTTTGCAATCAGATTCCCCGCAATCTGACTGGCTTTTTGTTCAGAACCGATGACACGGTTCAGCGCCACACTATTCTGATTGGGCTGCTTAAACTCGGTTGTCTCGCCCGCTTTAATATCAAAGCTATTCCAGTTGATTGCCGCTCTATCGCTTGTTTGCGTAATCGTTGTGGTATTCCCTTGTGCGGCAATACTCGCAGCACCGCCCACCACCACGCCCCCTTCAGGGTTCGCCAAGGCAATACCCTGCATACACGCAAAAAAGAAGTAATGCGCGCTGAAGGCAACTAAGAAAATACGGCG
>JADCGN010000125.1 GCA_020249005.1 Alphaproteobacteria bacterium | reverse complement strand
TGTCCGTATAAACTCCCCATTTCCGGTCTTTATACTGGCTTCCCTTAGGGTTGTTTGTACGTTTCCAGATAATCTCATTCCGATATCCTTGAAACCCAAAGACAGCATCTAAAGTTTGCTTTAAATAATGGCTTGCTGTGGCATCGCAATGCAAATACAGGCTGCCGGTGGGTTTGAGCACCCGGTGCAGCTCTAGCAGGCGGTTGGTCATCATGGTGAGGTATGCCAGCATGTCATTTTCACCCAAAAACTGGCGCAACGATTGCAGCAGTTGGCTGGCACGGTAATTGGGCTGGGCCAGAATTTCATCGTACTCGCGTTCGGCCTGCTCACCCCAGTGCCAGGTGTCTTCAAACGCGGTGATCTGGCTGGCGGCTTGGCTGCCATCAGGCGTTTTAAACAGCAGGTTGTAGTTTCTATCGGAATTAAACGGCGGGTCGAGGTATACCAAGTCCACGCTTTCGTTAGGCACATGTTCGCGCAAAATGCCTAAGTTATCGCCAAAATATAAAGTGTTTTGCTTAGGGTAGCTCATACCACCCATTAAACCCTATTTTTGTAGCGGAATCCACAGTTCATTGCGGCGGTTCCAGGGCAGGGTGAAGGGGTCGTTAAACACCTGGCGTTCAATCTTGCCGATGGGCTTGAGTTTGTTGGTACTGAGCCAATTCCGCAGCAATCCTTCCTGTTTGGCGGCGGCGGCATCGGTCAGCCACCAGCTGAACTGCACCACCGCCACCCGCCGCGCCGGGACTTCCACGATGTTAATCCGGGCATCGCGCGGCTTGGGCAAGGTGGCGCTGGTGTAGCGGGCGGGCATGAAGAAGCGCATGAAAACTTGGCCTTCACTCTGGGAGGTGGTCACCGGCGCGGTCATCCCAATCGCCCGATTGACGGTGACGGGCGCCGTCATGCCAATCTTGCCTTCGGGGTACTCGGTGAAGATGTAGTCGGCCAGAATGCGGAAGGCGCGGTTCAGGCTGGCGTTTTCCCCGGTCAGCGTCAGGTCGGCCGCCAGTTGGGCCGGGTAGGCGCGCACCGCGAATGGCCCTTGCTGCAGCACCGTGGTGTAGCTGGGTTCGGGCGTGGCGGCGGCGGCCCCGGCAAGCGTGACGAACGCGACGACCCAGCGCCGCATTAGGCCGCCTTGCGCGGCCGACCGCGGCCACGCTTGCCCGTGCTGGTTGCAGCCTCACCCGTGGCGGCCTTGGCCGGGCGGCCACGGCGCTTGCGGGCCGGGGTGGCAGCGGTTTCAACCTGCAGGCTTTCCAACCAGGTGACCAACAGCCGCTGGCCAAAGCCGGTGCCGCCCTTCAGGTACTTGTTGCCGCCGGTGATTTTCTCGGCGTTGGCGGTGCCCGCAATATCCAGATGCGCCCAGGGCGTTTTGCCGACAAATTTCTTGATAAAGGTGGCGCCCACGCTGGCACCGCCCCAACCCCCGGCGCTGTCGTTGCAAATGTCGGCCACCTCGCTCTTGCTTTGGTAGTCGTCATCGCTGGGCAGTTCCCACAGCAGCTCGCCCACGTCGGCCCCGGCCTTTTTCAGGGCATTGCCCAAGGCATCCTTGGTGGTGAAGAGCCCCGCGTATTTGGCGCCCAACGCCACCATGCAGGCGCCGGTGAGGGTGGCCAAATCCACCAACGCATCGGGCTTGAACTTTTCAATCGTGTAGGCCACCGCATCGGCCAGCACCAGGCGGCCTTCGGCGTCGGTGTGCCCAATTTCCACCGTGGTGCCGTTGTAGGCTTTATAAATGCTGTCCATCACGAACGGGTTGGTGCCGATCATGTTCATCGCGCAGGCCATGGTGCCCACCACATTCACCTTGGCCTTGCGCGCGGCCAGGGCCTGCATGGTGCCCAGCACCGCAGCGGCGCCAGCCATATCGAACTTCATCCCCCGCATGCTGTTGCCGGGCTTGACGTTGTAGCCGCCGGTGTCGAACATTATCCCTTTGCCCACAATCGCGTAGGTGGGGGCATCCTTGCCCGCGCCTTGGTAATGCAGCGTAATCAGGCGTGGCTGGTCGGCTTCCGCCGCGCTTCCGCCCACGGCCAGAATGAGATTGCAGCCCATTTTCTTCAGCTGCTTTTCGTCAAAAATTTCCACCTTCACGCCCAGCTTTTCCAGCTTCTTGGCTTCCTCGGCCATGAATTGCGGGTTGGCCAAATTGGGCGGCAGATTGACTGCGGTGCGGGTGGTATCATTCCCCGCCAACAGTTTTTGCGTAGCGGGCCACTGTTCTTCAATCTCGCGTGCGCTGCGTGTGGAAGTCAGCACGCTTACCGTTTCAAAACGCGGCTGTTGGTGTTCTTTCAGCTCGGTTTTGAACTGGTCGAAACGGTACATGGCCATGTGTAGGCCCTCCACCATTTTTAGGGCGCAGGCGGCGGTATTGGCTTCCAGCTCACCCAACGCGATGGTGGCTTCTTTTACACCCAAGCCATCCAAAGTTTTGCCCAAACCCAACCCGATGTGCCACCAGGTGGCGGTGGCTGTGCTCAGCTTGCCAACCCCCACCACCACCACGCTGCGGATGGCTCCGCCGCCCACCGTCAGGCGGGTGATTTCACCCATTCCCCCCTGATAACGGCTGCTTTTGAGCGTGGATTTAACAAAACCCCCCAAAGCCTCATCCACCACCTGCGCCGCTTCGGTCAATTTTCCACCTTTTTCGGCAAACACCACCACGCATTTTTTGGCGGCATTGGGGGTAAGACGTTGCGCGGTGAGAGTGAATCCAGGCATTTTTGACAACCTTTTTTGGTTAGAATTACAATCGGCCCAGCATACGCCGCCTTGCAGAGTTAAGCAAGCGAGTCTAGAGTAGTGCACTCATGTTGCTGCCCACCACGCTGCCACGATACGTTGCCACGCAGGCGGCCCTGGCCACGGTGGTGGCCGCCAGCGGTTTGCTGGCCTTGGTGTGGTTGCTGCAGAGCTTGCGCTTTCTCGATTTTTTGGTGAACAAAGGACTGGGTGTTGGGGTGTTTTTCAACATCACCAGCCTGTTGGTGCCCCGCTTGTTGCTGATTATTCTCCCCTTGGCCGTTTTGGTGGGTGTGGGCTATGCCGCCCGCCGGTTGCAAGACGATTATGAAGTGACGGCCTGGTTGGCCAGCGGCGCGTCGCCGCGTATTGCCTGGTTGCCCCTGTTGGGCTGGGGGGCACTGGTGAGTGGTGTGTTGTATGTGGTCATGCTGTTGGTGCAACCCGCCAGTGTGAAGGCGTTTAAAGAGTTGCAACTGGATCTGCGCACCCGCCAAGGGCAGTTGTTGTTGGAGGAGGGCACCTTCAACCCGCTGGGCGAGGAGTTGATGGTGTACATCAAACGGCGCCTAAGCCCCACCAGTTTTGAACAGCTGTTGGTGCATGATACCCGCGACCCGGCTACGCCCGTGACGTGGTATGCCCGTTTTGGCAGCTTACAAGACCGTGGCCAAGGCCATGCACCGCAACTGTTGCTGCAGCAGGGCATCCGGCAAGAGGCGGGGCCACGCCAAACCTCAATGCTGGAATTTGCGAGTTATAATTTGGATCTTTCCCCTCAGTTGGGGGCTGTAACCTTAAAGGCGCGGGAACCGGAAGTGGAAGAGCTCCCATTGCAGCAAGCGTGGCAAACCAGCCAGGCCAGCACCACACCGCCACGCCGTGCCGCGCAGTTGCAGGCCGAGGTGGTGAACCGCTTAAGCTGGCCGTTGTTACCCTTACCCTTAGCGATGGTGGCCTTAGCGGCCTTGTTGCACCCTGCCAAACGCAAACAGAGCAGCGTGCGCGGTGCGGTGGCAGCGGGTGTCGCGGGGGTGGCGGTGATGGGGGCGCAATTTGGCTGGCTGGCGCAGGCCCAGGGTGGTGCCAGCTGGGCCCTCGGTATGATGCTGCTGTGGCCATTGGTGGCAAGCTTGGCCGCAGCATACTGGTGGTGGCGGGCCAGCCAACCATGAGCAAAATACACGCGGTTCGCCAAGCCTCGGCCGCCCGTTACCGGCGTGGCTATGCACCGACTTTGGGGTGGTATCTGGCCCGCCAGTGGTTGGTGAGTGTGGGCTTAACCTTAACCAGCTTGGGGGCCTTCATTGCGTTGGTGAATGCCTTGGAAGCGATGCGCAGCGTGACCGACCGGGCCGTGGGTGCCACGATGGCAGCCCTGATGAGCTTGTTGAAACTGCCCGATATGGTGTTACAGCTGCTGCCGTTTGCGGTGCTGATCGGGACCTTGGTATGGCTGCACCGTTTGGCCAGCACGCAGGAACTGACGGCGATTCGAGCCAGTGGCCTGCCGGTGCGGCGCTTCATGACCTCGGCCATGCTCAGTTGCCTCTTACTGGGGGGGGCTGCCGTGGTGGTGGCGAACCCGGTAGCAGCTACCTTGCTGAAGCGTTACGAGCGCTGGCAGGCCACCATCAGCCCGCCTGAAGCCCAAGGCGTGTTAACTCCGGCCGGCAGTTTATGGCTCCGGCAGGATGTACCGGCCGCCGCAAACACCGCGGCGCGGAATATTTTTCTCTATGGGGCCAGCGTGCAGGCACAAGGGACTCGCCTGATGCCTGCCACGTTGTTTGTCTTTGACCAAAGCAACACCCTGTTGGGCCGGTTTGACGCAGCGCAGGCCACCTTGCAACCCGGCCAATGGCAGCTGCGGAATGTACGTGTGATGCGACCAGGACAGGCCGTAACCACCGAATCGACGGTGGCATTACCCACCACGCTCACGCCCAATCAGCTGGCCGCCAGCTTGAATCCACCCGCCACGCTCAACGTTTGGGAACTGCAGCATCTGTTGGGCGTATTGCGCGCGAACGGTTGGCAGGCGGGCCCCTACGCGGTGGCCTATGCCAATATCATTGCGCTACCGATGTTTTGCTTGGCGCTGCTGTTGTTGGCGCTGCCGTTTGGGTTGCAGCAGCAGCGGGCGGGTGGGGTCTTGGCCAGGATCGGCCTGGGCTTGGCGTTGGGCTTTGCGTTTTTTTTGCTGCGTAACGGAGCCAACGCGTATGCTTTGGCAGGCCGGCTAGAACCTTGGTTGGCGGCGGCCGTACCCGTGGCAGTTGGCTTATTGTTGGCGTTTTTCCTGATGGTTTGGCTGCGCGAAGAATAGGCGTTTTTTAGCAACTGATCGCCCCTGTGGCGAACTTACCAGATTGACGAGCGGTAAGCTTCCCGCCAGCCTGATAGGCATCATGAGGCAAGCCGTGCTGAAACTTTCCGTGTGGTTGGCTGCGGCGTATTTTGGCCCGTCGGCCGCAGCGCAATCCATGCCCTTTCAGTTGGAAGCTACCGAGGTGGCGTTTGACGCCAGCGCCAGTGCCGTGGTGGCCACGGGCGAGCCCGTGCGGGTTCGTGGTACCCAAGGCACCGTCACCGCCCAGCGGGTACGGTATGATCTTACCAGCAATCGGCTGTTTGCCGAAGAGAATGTGACATTTACGGACCCTTCCGGTACCACTCTTAAAGTTGCGCGGCTGGAACTGACGGGTGACCTACGTGCAGGCACCTTAGACCAACTGCGCTTGGGTTTGCCTCAGTTAGGCGAAGTGGGCCAAGCCAGCAGCGCCAGCTTGGTGAACGAGTTGATTACCCTGGAAGACGTGGCGTATTCGCCCTGTAAAAGCTGTGGGGATGGTTCCAAACCGTGGCAAATTGAAGCCGACCAGGCAGTTTACAACATCGCCAGCAGCACCATGACGTACCATGATGCGCGGCTAAAAGTGTACGGGGTTCCGGTGGCGTATTTGCCATGGTTCCGCCACCCACTGGGCACTGCCAAGCCGCAAAGTGGGCTGCTCCCCCCCAGTTTTGGCCGGAGCCAAACCTTGGGCGAGCAGGTGAGCGTGGGGGGGTATCTATACCGCCCCGAAGAGAATGCCGATTATTTGTTTAAAACCCGCCTGATGAGCGCGCGCGGGGCCCAATTTGTGGGCGAACGTCGCCAGGTGGGCACGCAGCTTAGCAGCGAGTTGAAGGGCAGCTTCATGAACGACATTGGTCTGCCGCAAGGGCAATCGGGCTTCCGCGGCAATGCCAATGCCGAAGTACAGTACGATGTGGATGAACGGCGCCGCCTGGGGCTCAATGCTGAAGTGGCGAGTGATGACACGTATTTGAACCAATACTTCAACCGCAATGACCCGTACCTGGCGTCGACGGCGTTTGCTGAACAGGCCGACGCTCAAAGTTACCTCGGCGCTAACTTAACGTGGTTTCAGGATTTAAACCCCGCTGCGCGCCCAGAAAGTACCGCTCAGGTGTTGCCGCATTTGCAGGCCAGCCGGTGGTGGGCGTTGGGGCCCACCGGTGGGCAGCTGGAATTGAACGGGGACGCCCTGATGCTGAACCGCGGCCAAGGAACCGATACCCGCCGCCTGGCCACCCGCGCGGCCTATACTTTGCCGTGGTTGTTGAAAGATGGTAGCAAGCTAACGTTGGGGGCGACGGGGCGGGCCGATATCTACAATGTGTCCGGCCAGAAAAACGGGGCCATTGCACGGCTGCTGCCGGAGAGTACGCTCACGTGGGAAAAACCCTACCTCAGCCCCGATGGGTATCATCAGCTTGCGCCCAAGGCAATGTTGGCCTTCTCGCCCCGCGGAGGGAACTTGGCCAACAAGATTCCCAACGAAGACAGTGTCTCTTACGAGCTTGACACCACCAACCTGTTTGAACCCAGCCGTTTTGCCGGGCTTGACCGGGTAGAAACCGGGCCACGCTTGGTTTACGGGTTGGATAGCCGCTGGGGCGATGCCGACCGCACCGATTACCGGATTTTTGTGGGGCAGAGTCTGCGGAAATTCGATGACGCCTCGTTGCCTGCCAGCGGGGGTGCGAGCACCAACGTGAGTGACTGGGTGGCTGAAACGGAGGGTAACCCCACCGACTGGTTGAGCATGGGCACCCGCTTCCGTTTGGATAATAGCAGCTGGCAACTACGCCGGATGGATGCCAGTTTGCGGTTGGGTGAAGCCGAGGGCGCCAACCTACAGGCCACTTACAGCTTTTTGGATAATCGTAACGAAAACCTGATTGCCCAAGCTGGTGTGCCGCTTGGCCGCAATTGGCGCTTGGATGGCCGGACCCAACACGACTTCCGCACCAGCACCTTGCTGGAAGCGGAAGCCGGCGTGACGTGGTTCCGCGATTGCTATGCGATTGAGTTGTTGGCCCGCCGTAAGGGTTTTGAAAATGCCAACCTGCGCCCTGGTACCGACTACCTGCTGAATGTTCAGCTGCTGACGTTGGGGCGTGGGGTTGGAATTGAGGGCGATTCCCGCTAGGGTGCCGGGCATGAACAAACTTCTTTGGTTGGCGCTCGCGCTGTTGGGCATTCCCTTTGTTGCCGTACAGGCGGCCAGCAATGACCGAATTGTGGCGGTGGTGAACGATGACATCATCACCTTAAGCGAATTGAAAGCCCGCACCACCCTAGCCTCGCGCGTGTTGGGGGTGGATTTGAAAGATCCACGTGCCGGCAATGCTTTGTTGCGTCGTACGCTGAGCGAGTTGGTGGATGAGACCTTGCAGCGGCAATATGCCGAAGAGCGTAGCATGCAGCTAACCAGGGCTGAGTTGCAAAGCGCCAAGGATCAGGCCGTGAGCCAAGTCGGCGCCAACCAATGGTCTGAGTTAACCAAAGGCGTTGGTAAAGCCGCCGACGATAAGCTGCGGGCGGAAGCCACGTGGGCGCGGCTGATGGCTGCTGCGGTGGCGCCGCGGGTGCAGTTAGGCACCGCCGAGTTGGACAAGCTGATCGCTGAGATGAGCAAGACGCAAAACCAGACGGAAAAGAACTTGTCGATGATTTTCATCCCCGCGACCGAGGATGCTGCTCCTGCGGCAACGGAGGTTTCCGGCACGGCGACGCCCGATGCCGCCGCGCGGGTGCAGGCCATTCGGGCCGAGGTACTGGCAGCCAACGATGGTGCAACGGCGTTTGCCGCCGCCGCCAAGACCAATTCTGCCGCCCCTAGCGCCAAGGATGGCGGCGAACTGGGGT
>JADCGN010000124.1 GCA_020249005.1 Alphaproteobacteria bacterium | reverse complement strand
GGTGAGGCTCGGCTGCCGCGACAGGTAGCCGAAGGATTCTTCAATGGTGCGCACCAAGGGTTGCATCGTGCTGTTATACGGTGCGGCCAACACTTTGCAACCCCAGAAATATTAGGGTCTTGACAGCTATGATAAGGTCATACCATGAACCAACCGATGTCTGCCACCCGCCTGCGCCAAACCACCAGCCTGGTCACCATGCTTTCGGTGCTGCCGCACCTGCTCTGCTGCGGCATTCCAGCCCTCACGGCCTTGATTGCGCTGGGCAGCACGGTGGGGTTGGCTGCCAGCCTGGCTGGGAACCCGTTCTACCAACTGGTGGATACCTACCATACCGAACTGGTGCTGCTGGCGATTGCCAGCGTGGCCTTCAGTGGCGTGATGAATTTTATCGCCTACCGCATCGACTGCCGCGAGGCTGCCCAGGCCAACCAAGCGGCATTGGTGCATGGCACCTGCCACCACGGCGACTGCACCCCCAAAAAGAACACCAGCCTGAAACTGTTCGCCATCAGCTGCGTGTTGCTGGCGCTGGATCTCACCTGGTTCTACACCGAAGAGCACGTGCTGGGCCTGCACCATCACGGGCACGAGGCGACCGCGGTAGCCCACGCGCACGACCATCACCATTAAAAATTAGAGCAACGCCAACGCGGCCTGCACATCAGTCGGCTGGCTGTTCCAGCCCCAGCTGAGGCGCAGCCCCTCACCGGCTTGCGTGGCATCATAGCCCATCGCCTGCAGCACGTGGCTGGCCTGCACGCGCCCGCTGCTGCACGCGCTGCCTTGGCTAACTGCCACGCCGCCGATATCCAGCTTCAAGACCATATCCTCGCCCTTGCGGCCCGGCGTGAGCAGCTGCCGTACGTGCGGCACTTTGGGGCTATGCGGCGCCACCAACGCCACGGTTGCCGGCAGGTGCTGCTCCAGATCATCGGCCAATTGCTGGGCCGCTTGGGTTTCCGCCGCCAGGTTGCCGAGCGCCGCCTGCAGCGCTGCCGCCAGCCCGGCAATGCTGGGCAGGTTTTCGGTGCCGCCGCGGCGGTTGCGTTCCTGCGCCCCCCCGGTTTGCGTGGCCAACATGGCAATCTCGCTTTTCAGCACCAACGCGCCTACACCTTTCGGACCGCCAAATTTGTGCGCAGTGAAGGTCAGCAGGTCGACGCCCAAGGCATCGGGCTCCACCGCCAAGTGCCCGACCGTTTGCACCGCATCGGTGTGCAGCAACGCGCCGTGCGCATGGGCCAGCGCGGCGGCTTCGGCAATGGGCTGTAGCACGCCGGTTTCGTTGTTGGCGTGCATCAGGCTCACCAACGCCACCCCGCCCTGCGCCAACCGCTGCGCCAACCAGGCCAGGTCGGCCACGCCCGCCGCCGTGGCCGGGATTTCCTCCACCGCTACGCCCGCCGCCTGCAACGCCAGCGCCGTTTGCCGCACGCAATCGTGCTCTAAAGCCGAAATCAGCAGCGTCTGGCCAGGTGCCTTGCCCATCACACCGCGCAACGCCAAATTGTTGGCCTCGGTACCACCGCTGGTGAAGACCACCCGCTCGGCCCGTACCGCCAGCGCATCGGCCACCGTGCGGCGGGCGTCATCCAACAGCGCGCGCGCCGCTTGGCCGTGCTGGTGCACACTGCTGGGGTTGCCGAACACCTCCAGCGCCGCCATCAGCGCCGCCTTGGCGGCGGGGCGCAGCGGCGTGGTGGCAGCGTAATCGAGGTAGATGCGGGACATGCCGCGGCAGCCTTAAGCTTAATTGATTGAGACGCGCAGCGGGTTCGACAGCGTCAGCTGGCCGTTCACGGTTTGCGGGGCAAAGGTGCCGTCCAGCACCATCTGCAGCGTCACCTGCTTAAAGAATTGCTCCATATGGCGGCCCAGCGCGCCCCACAAATCGTGGGCGTTGCACTTGGCGCCATACACGCAGCCCTGCCCGGCTTCTGGGCCCAGCGGATTGTGCATCTGGCCGCAGCGGGTCAGGTCAATATCCTCTTCCACCGCATCAATGATCTGGCTCAGGTAAATTTCCTTGGCCGGGCGCGGCAAACGGTAGCCGCCGCCGGGGCCGCGCACGCTGCCCACCACATTGCCGCGGCGCAGCTTGGCGAACAGTTGTTCCAAGTAGGAAAGGGAAATCTGCTGCCGCTCGGCAATCATCGCCAAAGTGACAGGGCGCCCGGCTTCGGCCAAGGCTACCAAATCCAGCATCGCCATAATGGCGTAACGACCGCGGGTGGAAAGATGCATGGCGCCAGGCTTTCGTTGGAAACACCCCCATTTAGGCCGAAGCCGCGCGCCCGTCAATACCCATGATTTTTACTCAACATTTTCATTTGGCCATGTTTTTCAGTAAATTATCATAAATTGCTTGCATCCCAAGGGCAAGCTGTGCCATACGCCGCAGCAGTTTTGTAAGGAAAGCGGTAACTCGATGCCCGACGTAATTTTTCAAGGCCCGGCCGGCCGCCTGGAAGGCAAATACTTCGCCCAAAAGCAGCCTGAAGTGCCGATTGTGGTGGTGCTGCACCCCCACCCGCTACATAGCGGCACCATGAACAACAAGGTGACCTACCGCATTTTTGAAACCTTTGTGCGTTATGGCTTCAGCGCGCTGCGCTTCAACTTCCGTGGCGTGGGCAACAGCGAAGGCGTGTTCGACAACGGCGTGGGCGAACTTTCCGATGCCGCCGCGGCGTTAGATTGGCTGCACGCGCAGCACCCGCACGCGCCGGAAATCTGGCTGGCGGGATTCAGCTTTGGCGCCTGGACAACGATGCAGATGCTGATGCGCCGCCCCGATTTAAAGCGCTTTGTGGCGGTGGCGCCGCCAGCCGGGCTGTACGATTTCAGCTTCCTTTCCCCCTGCCCCACCAGCGGCCTGGTGGTGTACGGCAACCACGATGAAATCACCCCCGCCGCTGACACCGAAGCCCTGCTGAAGCGCACCACGCGCCAAAAGGGCATCACCATCTCGGCCGCCAAAATCAACGGGGCCGACCACTTCTTCACCCACCAACAAGATGAACTCGCCGCCACCATCGGCGCCTACATTCAGCGGGAATTGGGGAAAAAGGGGCGGTAAGCTGTTTGATAATTTTACGGCCCCTTCGGGGGCAGTTTTTTCGGCAGTAGCCTTCATAAAGAATCTTCCACCCCGCCCGAACTTGGCTTTGCCAAGCGCGGGCTCCGATAAACCATTCGCCATGCTTGCATGGGGCGATGCCCCCTGCACCCCCCTTAGGGTCATTCACCTTTGGTGAAATGGTGCCGCCAGAGAGGATTGAACTCCCGACCTTCGGTTTACAAAACCGCTGCACTACCGCTGTGCTATGGCGGCACCTGGGGTGCTGCTTGCCACATTTTTTAGCGCAGGGCAAATCCCCGCTTGCATGGCGTTGCCAACTTGCTAGGCTTGAGTGACCGACTTCTCTTTTCCTCGCCCCGCCTGAAAGGAGGCCGCCATGGCGAACACCGCAAGCCCCGACTTCATCCGGCAACTGGAAGGCTACGGCCTGACCACCGCCAAGATCATCTACCGCCTGCCTGACTTCCGCAACGTGCTGCAGGAATTTGTCTGGCAAGAGTATGACCTCGCCCCGAAGTTCCCAAGGCTTCTCAAATTCCTCGGGTTTTGGCAGTCCACGCTGGAAGGCCCGCTGCATAGCGTGGAAGTGGCCCACCAAGGGCTGATCAAGCCCGCCGAGCTGAAGCTGGTCGGCGCCGAGTTCCGGCTGCACTGATCTTCACGACCCCCGCCATGGCGCCCCCGCGCCATGGCTTTTTGCAATCCCGGCGCCCCCGCGCTAGTTTTTTTGCGTCGGGAATTTAAGGCCGCGTGTACGCCAACGTCCGCCCATGCACCGCCACCACGCCGGCGGCTTTCAAGGCCCCGGCGCAAGCCGCCAAGGTGGCCCCGGTGGTCATAATGTCATCCACCAAAATCACCGTCTTCCCCGCCAACGCGGGGCCGCAGGCAAAGCTGCGGCGGCTCAGCCGCAAGCGCCCGGCACGGGTTAGGGTGTGTTGCGGCTCACCCGCCCGCACGCGCCGCAAGCTCAACACATCGCAAGGCAGGCCACTTAGCTTGGCCAGCTCCTGCACCAGCAAGGCCGCTTGGTTGTACGTCCGCTGCCGCAACGCCTGCGGGTGCATCGGTACCGGCACCAGCACGGTGTGGGGGCCAATCGGCAGGCTTGGGTAAAGCAAACGCGCCAGCAACGGCGCCAGATGGGTGGCATCGGCAAACTTCAGGGCCAGCAGGGTTTCGCGCAGGGGCGGCTCATACAGCAGCGGTGCGTGAAAGCTGGTGAGCGCCCGCGGCAGCTTGGGCGGCAGCAACTGGGCCGGGTTCCACCACGGCAGCTGCGCGTAGCAGCTGGCGCAAAACCCCAAGGCGGCCTGGCGCGGCAGGTAACTCTCGCAGCCCGGGCAGCGGTGCGGCAGCACCAGGTTCACGCCCTGCTGCCAAAGCTGCTGCACCGTGTTAAACATAGGCCCACGATGACACAGGTTACGGCGCTTCCCAACTCCCCCGTGGTGGTGGAGCTGCAGCGACGCCTGGCCGAACGCCTGGCCGATCTGAAGGGCGATTTCTCCCGTCCGTTCGCGCCGCCCGCCCCCGCCGCCACGCAACCGCCGTACGATGCCCTGCTGCTGCCCGGCACCTTAAGCCTGGCGGCTTCGCCCACCGCCGTGCTGGCCGCGCACCTGCCTCAGCTCCGCCCCGAGGGGGTGGTGCTGGGCTACGTGCTGGGCGAAGCCAGTCTGCCCGAACTCCGCACGGCTTGCGCGGCGGCGGGTTTTGCGCCGCCGCCCGCGCTGCCCGCCGTACAGGATGTGGGCAGCTTGTTGCAACGCGCAAGGTTGGCGCTGCCGGTGGTCGACCGCGAGTTCCTCACCCTCACCTTCCCCAACCCCGCGCGGCTGTTGGAATTCCTGCACGCCCACCACGCGCTGCAACGCCCACCCGGCAGCGGGCTGATCACGCCGCGCCGCTGGCAACGCGTGCAGGCGGCTTTCCCCGTACGGGCCGATGGCAAAATCCCGCTGACGCTGGAAGTGATTTTCTTCCACGCGGTGCAACCCTCGGCCCAAACGCCCCAGGCTGCCGCTCGCGGCAGCGGCAAGATAAGCCTGGTGAAGATTTTCAGCAGCGAAGAAAATTCAACGGCTTGCCAAAACAAAAAATCCTCGTAAGTTTGTTTCATCTGCAACCAAAAGAAAGTCAATCAATGTCTCTTGCGCAAGAATTCAAAGCCTTTGCCATGCGCGGCAACGTGGTCGATCTCGCCGTCGGGGTGGTGATCGGCGCCGCGTTCGGCAAGATCGTCAGCGCGCTGGTCGATGGCATCATCATGCCCATCGTCGGCTTCCTGATCGCTGGGGTCAACCTGAAGGACCTCACCTACACGCTGCATGTGCCGGGCGCCGCGCTGCTGGGCAAGCCCGATGTATTGATTAAGTACGGCGAAGTGCTGCAAACCGTGGTCGATTTCACCATCATCGCCTTCGCCATCTTTCTGGTGGTGAAGCTGATGAACAAGGCCATGCCGCCCAAGCCCGCAGGCAAAGCCGGCCCCAGCCAAGAGGAGCTGCTCGCCGAAATCCGCGACCTGCTGAAGAAGCAGGGCAAGAAGTAGCATCACCCGCATCACCAAGGGGCC
>JADCGN010000123.1 GCA_020249005.1 Alphaproteobacteria bacterium | reverse complement strand
GGCAAGAAGATTATACCAAGCAGCGCCGAAGTGGCCTTGAACCCGCGGGCCCGTTCGGCCATCCTGCGCACACTGACCCGCGTACATCCATGAAAAACGGCTTGATCCTCACCGCCCTGATGCTCAGCTTGCTGGCATTTGCGGGGATGATGCGCATCAAGACCGACGTCCAAACCATGGACCGCGAGCGTCTGCGCTTGGTGAAAGAACGCGCCCAACTACGCGAAACCAAACGTGTGTTGGAAGCCGAATGGGCCTTGCTGGCCAGCCCCGAGCGGCTGCAGGCCATCGCCGACCAAGCCGGCAAGGTTTACTTTAACGGCAGTGCGCTCAGCCAGCTGCCGCTGGTGCCGGAGGTGGTGAATGCCACGGTGAGCCCAAGCGTGGTGGGCCAAGCCAGCCCAACGCAGCCGAGCCCGACAGGTATTTTCTAAGCGTAACGATTGACAGGCCGGACGGCCCTTGGCATAAGCCCGGCATGACTGTCGCACGTCGTTATGCCCTCGCTGCGCTGGCCGTTGCCCGGCAGGATGCGGCGAGCTTCCCCAAATTTGCTGAAGCCGTGGCGGTGTTGGCGCAGGCGCTCAAAAGCGAAACCGTGCTGGGGGCCCTGCGCAACCCCGGCTTAAGCCAGGCCCAGCGCCGCCAGCTGGCCTCCACCCTCACCAAAGCGGTGCAGGCCCCCAAAGCCCTCGGCAACCTGACCTTGCTGTTGGCGCAGAATGGCCGCTTGGCCGAGTTACCCGCGGTGTTGGATGCCTTGCAAGCGGCGATGGCCAAGCAAGCCGGGCTAACCACGCTGGTGGTGCAAACCGCCAAGCCGCTGACCGATGCGCAGAAGATCAGCCTAAAAGTGCAGGTGAAAGCCTACACCAAAGCCAAGGACGTGCAGCTGCAAGAAAGCGTCAAGCCCGAGTTGATTGGTGGCTTCCGCGCCTTTTTTGCCGGGTTGGTGTGGGATGCCTCGGTGCAGGGGGGCTTGGCCCGCCTGAAAGCCAGTTTGCAGCAAGCAATTCAATAGCAAGATTCATTAGGAAAGGACGACCAGACCATGGCCGAGATCCGGGCAAGTGAAGTGACGAAGATTCTGGAGCAGCAGATTGCCCAGTTCAGCACCCAAACCACGCCGCAAGAGGCGGGCACCGTGTTGGCGGTGGGCGATGGCGTGGCCCGCGTGCATGGATTGGCCCAAGTGCAGGCCGGTGAGTTGGTGACGTTCGCCAGCAGCAACGGCGAGCAGCTGGCCGGGATGGCGCTGAACCTGGATGACGACCATGTGGGCTGCGTGATCTTTGGGGATGACCGCGGCGTGAAGGAAGGCGACGTGGTTTCGCGCACCAAGGAAATTGTGAGCGTGCCGGTGGGC
This sequence comes from Alphaproteobacteria bacterium, assembly GCA_020249005.1. Taxonomy (GTDB): domain Bacteria; phylum Pseudomonadota; class Alphaproteobacteria; order UBA2136; family UBA6156; genus JADCGN01. Next base: position 11,365 of record JADCGN010000123.1, on the reverse strand, counting down.
AAAGAGCTGCTGGGCCGCGTGGTTGATGGCTTGGGCCGCCCGATCGACGGCCTGGGCGCCATCAAGGCCAAGCAAACCGCCAAGGTGGACGTGATTGCGCCGGGGATTGTGGCCCGCAAAAGCGTGCACGAGCCGCTGCAGACCGGCTTGAAGGCGATCGACGCGCTGGTGCCGATTGGCCGCGGCCAGCGCGAGCTGATCATTGGCGACCGCCAAACCGGCAAAACCGCGGTGGCGATTGACGCCATCATTAACCAAGCCAGCACGCACGATGGCTCCAAGAACGGCGTATTCTGTGTGTACGTGGCGATCGGCCAAAAACGCAGCACCGTCGCCCAAGTGGTGGAACGCCTGCGCGCCAGCGGCGCGCTGAAGTACACGATTGTGGTGAGCGCCACCGCCAGCGACCCGGCGCCGATGCAGTTCATCGCCCCTTACGCCGGCTGCGCCATGGCCGAATATTTCCGCGACAACGGCATGCACGCCCTGATTGTGTATGATGATCTTTCCAAGCAAGCCGTGGCCTACCGCCAGATGAGTCTGCTGCTGCGCCGTCCGCCGGGCCGTGAAGCCTACCCGGGCGACGTGTTCTACCTGCACAGCCGCCTGTTGGAGCGCGCCGCCAAGCTGAGCGACGATTTGGGGGGAGGCAGCCTGACCGCCTTGCCGATCATTGAAACCCAAGCCGGGGACGTGAGCGCCTACATCCCGACCAACGTGATTTCGATCACCGACGGGCAGATCTTCTTGGAAAGCGACCTGTTCTATGCCGGGATCCGCCCCGCGATTAACGTGGGCTTGAGCGTGAGCCGGGTGGGGGGCGCGGCCCAAACCAAGGCGATGAAGAAGCTGGCCGGCACGATGCGTTTGGACTTGGCCCAGTACCGTGAAATGGCAGCCTTTAGCCAGTTTGCCAGCGACTTGGACGTTTCCACCCGCAAGCTGCTCTCCCGCGGGGAGCGCCTGACCGAGCTGCTGAAGCAAAAGCAATACCAGCCGCTGCGCGTGAGCGAGCAACTGGTGGGAATTTACGCCGGGACCAAAGGCTACCTGGACGACATTGAACCCAAGCATGTGACGGTGTTTGAAGCGCACTTGCTGGAACTGGCCCGCAGCAGCCACGGCAAATTGTTGACCGCGCTGGACAAGGGCGTGATGGACGAGGCGTTGGAAGCCGAGGTGAAAGCCTTGCTGGAACGTGCCAAGAGCACCTTCAATGCTGGGGACGCAATTCTGACCAAAATGCAACGCGGCAACGAGACCAAAAAAGCCGCCAGTACCATGGATGCGGCCATGAGCGTGGCCAAGGGCGCGACCAAGCCGGCCGCCAAGGCCTCGGCCAAGCCGGCCGCCAAACAGCCAGGCAAGAAGAAGTAAACGGAAGGCTACCCTGCCATGCCGAGCCTGAAAACCCTCCGCCTGCGCATCAAAAGCGTCAAGAACACACGCCAGATCACCAAAACCATGAAGATGGTGGCGGCGGCGAAGGTGCGGCGTGCGCGCGCGGCGGTGGAAAGCGCCCGGCCCTATGCGGCCCGGTTAGGCGCGATTTTGGGCAACATTGCCGCCAATGCGGCCGGTGACGCCCCGCTGTTGCTGCGCGGCCGGGAGACGGTGCAGACCGTGCGTTTGATTGTGTGCGGCAGCGACCGTGGGCTCTGCGGCGGCTTGAACAGCAACCTGCTAAAGGCCGCCGCCAAGTGGGTGCGCGACCAAGAGGCCCAAGGCCGCACCGTGCAGTTGGTGGCGGTGGGGCGGAAAATTCGGGATGGCTTGAAGAGCACCCACGGCAGCCAGTTGGTGGCGAGCCATACCGATCTTGGCCGCCAGGTAGAATTTGCCCACGCCCAAGCGATTGCCAAGGAAGCGCTGGAAAGTTTTGAAGCTGGGGTGGCCGACGAGGTGCACCTGCTCTCCGCCGAGCTGGTGAGCATGCTGAGCCAAACCCCCAAGCACACCCAGCTGATTCCGTTTGCCGTGGCCGCCGGTGAGGCAGCGGCCAGCAGCACCGAGTTTGAACCCAGCGAAGAGGCCGTGTTGGCCGACCTGCTGCCGCGCAACCTGAACTTGCAGGTGTTCAGCGCGCTGCTGGAAACCCAAGCCAGCGAGCAAGCCGCGCGGATGACCGCAATGGACAGCGCCACCCGCAACGCCGGCGAGATGATCAAGAAGCTTTCGGTGCAGTACAACCGCAGCCGCCAGGCCGCGATTACCAAGGAATTGATTGAAATTATTTCGGGCGCTGAGGCGGTTTAAGTGGTTATAGACTTTTCCAAAAGAAAAGATATTTTATTAATTTTGGAAGAACTTGAATTATTAAGGTCAGCATATGCAAGAAAATCAGTCATAATATCGATTGATGGCTTAGATGGGGTTGGTAAAACACCTTTAGGCAGATATCTAGCGCATAAATTAAATCTTACGCTATTTGAAACTGATTTATTTTTTTCTAAAAAAACTAACCGATTCCAAATAAATTATCGCACTAGATGTATTAATAAGTTAATTAAACCTAAATTGCGTTCGGGAAACTCTCTTATTATTGAAGGAATTTGTGTCTTAAAAATATTAAAAAAATTAGATTATAGCTCTAATTTTCATATTCGTCTAAATTCTATTTCAAGAGAAAATGATAGTAGTCTAATCCAAGCTTGGAATAATTATAAAAAAATAGTGAATCCAATTATGGTAACTCATAAGATTCGTGAGTTACAGTCGTCCGAAACGGACGGGGGTATCGAGGAATAGCTCCGCCACGCGGCTGACTTCGACGGTGTCACCACTGGTGAAATATTGCACCAGCCCGGCGTGGCTGCCGCCGCCCACTTCGGGGTGGCGGGTGAAGTAATCTTCTAAGGCGTTGGCCACGGCCAAGGGTTGGTCGAGCAGCCGGGTGGAGGGCGGCAGCGCAGCACGGAAGTGGTGCGCCACCAAGGGGTAGTGCGTGCAGCCTAAAATCGCCCATTCCGGTGCTTTGGGGGTGGTGGCCAGCAGCGCCTGAACGTACTCTTGCACCGCATGGGCCAGCTCGGCCTGCGGCGCCCCGGCTTCAATCAGCGGCACCAGCTTGGGGCAGGCGAGTTTCAGCACCTGCACTTGGGGGCAGCGTTTGGCGATTTCGGCCTCATACACCCCGCTGTTGACCGTCACCTGGGTGGCAAACAGCGCCACGGTATCGGTGTTATATTTCTGCGGAAAGACCGGTTCCTTGACGTGCCAGGGGGTTTGCGTCACCGCCTCCACCGTGGGCGCGATGATGCCGAGCACCCGGTGGCCGGGGCGTTGCGCATTCACCTGCGGCAGCCAGGCGGTTTGCAGCTGCTTGCCGGCCACCGCAGTGGCGGTGTTGCAGCCCAAAATCACCAACTTGCAGCCTGCCATGAAGAGTTTCGCCACCGCGGTTTGGGTCAGCGCCACCACCTCTCCGCCAGGGCGGCTGCCGTAAGGGGCGTTGGCGTGGTCGCCATAGTACATCCAGCTGTGCTGCGGAAAGCGGACGGTGAGCGCCCGGAAGATGGTGAGGCCGCCGTGGCCGCTGTCAAACACGCCAATCATGGCCCGCTTGTGCGCCGAAAGGCACGGCAAGGCAAGGGGGAGGGCTGGTTGGCGGGCCCGATTTGCGGTAGAGCTGTGCCCATGGCCCACCGTAAACCCACCCTGCCCGAGAAGCCCTGTGCCCATTGCCAGCAGCCGATGGTGTGGCGCAAAGCCTGGCGGAATTGCTGGGACACGGTGAAGTATTGCAGCAATGCCTGCCAGCGCCAGGCCAACCGCCAAGCCCGGCGGGAAGGGGCGTTCGATGCCCCCACCGAACCGCCCGCCCCGGCGTTGAAAACCCAGCGCTTCAAGCGCCCGCGCAAAGTGCTGGCACTGCCCAAGTAAGCAGGCGTTTTGGGCTTGACAGGATGCAGCCCTTCCCCTAACAGAACGCTTGCTGGCAGACTCTAAGTTTGTCAGCGCTACCAAAAAGTGTGACCAGCTTGGCGGAACCGCAAGGACCCGACAGCTGGCCCCCGACGCTTCGGAAAGACGAAGATGGTGTGCCCAGATGGCGGAATTGGTAGACGCGCATGGTTCAGGTCCATGTCCGTAACAGGGTGGAGGTTCGAGTCCTCTTCTGGGCACCAAGATTTTTTTTGAAGACGTGTGACGCGAGATACAAAGGAGCGCCCCGATGCCCACCCCTGCCAAAGCTGCCACAGCCGCCCCCAAGGCCACCGGCCAAATTAGCCGCGTGATTGGTCCGGTGGTAGACGTGCAATTTGACGGCGACCTGCCCGAGATTTTGAACGCGCTGCACATCGCCCGCAAAGGTCAAGGCCCGCTGGTGCTGGAAGTGGCCCAACACCTGGGTGAAAACACCGTGCGCACGATTGCGATGGACAGCACCGACGGCCTGGTGCGCGGGACTCCGGTGGCCGATACCGGGGCGCCGATCCGCGTGCCGGTGGGCCCCAAGAACCTGGGCCGGATTATGAACGTGGTGGGTGAGCCGATTGACGAAATGGGCCCGATGGATACCACCCATGCCTGGGAAATTCACCGCCCGGCGCCGAAATTTGAAGACCAATCCACCGCCGCCGCGATCCTGGAAACCGGGATTAAGGTGATCGACCTGCTGGAACCCTACGCCAAGGGCGGGAAAATCGGGCTGTTCGGCGGTGCTGGGGTGGGCAAGACCGTGTTGATCATGGAGCTCATTAACAACATCGCCAAGGGCCACGGGGGGTATTCCGTGTTTGCCGGGGTGGGTGAGCGGACCCGCGAAGGGAACGACTTGTGGCATGAGATGATGGAGTCGGGCGTGATTGTGCCCAACGATCCCAAGAAGAGCAAAGCCACCCTGGTGTACGGCCAAATGAACGAACCACCGGGCGCCCGTGCCCGTGTGGCACTGACCGGCCTGACCGCCGCGGAATACTTCCGCGACCAGGAAGGCCAAGACGTGCTGTTCTTTGTCGATAATATCTTCCGCTTTACCCAGGCCGGGAGCGAAGTGAGCGCGCTGTTGGGGCGCATCCCCAGCGCGGTGGGCTACCAGCCGACCCTGGCCACCGACATGGGCGCGATGCAAGAGCGGATCACCAGCACCAAGAAAGGTTCGATCACCAGCGTGCAGGCCGTGTACGTGCCGGCCGACGACTTGACCGACCCGGCGCCTGCCACCACCTTCGCCCACTTGGACGCCACCACGGTGTTGAGCCGCGGGATTGCCGAAAAGGGGATTTACCCGGCGGTGGACCCGCTGGACAGCACCAGCCGGATGCTCGATCCGCAAGTGGTGGGGGAAGAGCATTACAAGGTGGCCACCGCCGTGCAAAGCACGCTGCAACGCTACAAGGCGCTGCAAGATATCATCGCCATTTTGGGGATGGACGAACTGAGCGAAGACGACAAGCTGGTGGTGCACCGCGCCCGCCGCTTGGAGCGCTTCCTGAGTCAGCCCTTCCACGTGGCCGAGCAGTTTACCGGGATGCCGGGCAAGTATGTGAAGCTGGCCGACACCATCCGCAGCTTCAAGGAAATTCTGGAAGGCCAGCACGATGCCTTACCGGAAGCTGCCTTCTATATGGTGGGGAGCATCGACGAAGCCGTGGAAAAGGCCGCCAAATTGGCCGCTTAATCTTACCGCAGAGAACAGCCGCTTTGCCCCAACCTTGCAACCCCGCGCCTGCGGGGTTGTGTTTTGGTGGGTGGCGACTAGCGTAGGGGTGTTCAACCAACCGAAAGAACACCCGATGAAGAAGACCCTCACCACCTTGGCCATGTTGGCCCTGGCTGTTCCCGTTATGGCGCAGACCGCGGCCGCCCCTGCCGGCAATGCTCCGGCGCGGCAGGAGATGCGCCAGGAAATGCGCCAAGAGATGCAAGGCCAGCGGGAAGAGCACCGTGCGGAAATGAAGCAAATGCACGAAGAGCATCGTGCCGAACGCATGAAAATGCGTGACGAGATGAAGGCCGAAAAAAAGGCCAAGTGGGAAGCCAAAAAGGCCGAGCGCATGAAGAAACACGATGAAATGCGCGCCAAGCGTGAGATGATGGCCCCGGCTACGCCGCCTGCCGCCCCGGCCGCCCAATAAGGCTATCTTAAAACCTAAAAAACCCGCCGTTGGCGGGTTTTTTTATAGCGCTATATCAGTAGCAAGTATTATTTGCGCAGGCCCAAGGCTTCGATCAGCTTGGCGTAGCGTTCGGTGCTGCCTTTTTTGAGGTAGTCCAGCAGGCTGCGGCGGTTGGCCACCAGCGCCATCAGGCCACGGCGGCTGTGCTTATCTTGTTTGTGGGTTTTAAAGTGCTCGGTCAGGTTGCGGATGCGCTCGGACAGGATCGCGATTTGCACTTCCGGGCTGCCGGTGTCGCCTTCCTTGGTGGCGTATTGCTTGACCAGTTCGGCCTTACGTTTGGCAGTGATGGACATCGTCTGATGCTTTCTGTTCGCGGCCCTTGGTGCAGAAACCACGATACAGGTCGCTTTTGCCGCTTTTCTTGCACTCCGCTCCGCACATACTTAACGTGTATGCTTGCGGTGCTCGTGCTGCGAAAATCACCAAAATCGCCGCTGTCTCGTGTCTTCCTTTCGAATATCGCCTAACCGGCCGCGGGCGCGGGCAGCGGGTGCAGGCATGGGGGCATTTGGCCCAATTTCAGGGCGTTGTCAAGGATTTCCAAGGTTTCCGTCAACGACAAGGCCTGTGCCAGCTGATAGGGGCCATGCTGGGTGCGGCGCAACGCGGTGAGGTGCCCCACGCTGCCCAGCGCTGTGGCCAAATCAGCCCCCAAAGTGCGGATGTAGGTGCCCTTGCTGACGGAGGCGGTAAAATGGGCGTGAGGTGGATTATAATCAATTAATTCAAGAGTATAAATTTCAATTGCGCGGGGTTCAAGCGTCACGGTTTCCCCCGCCCGGGCCAAGGCGTAGGCCCGCTGGCCATTGACCTTGAGCGCGCTGAAGGCTGGGGGGGTTTGCTGCTGAGGGCCGGTAAAACGCGGCAGGATGGCCTGAATTTCCGCCAGCGTGGGCACCACTGGGCTGGTAGCGGTGGGCGCGCCCAAGCAATCCTGCGTGGTGGTGGCCGTGCCGAAGGTGAGGGTAAACTGGTAGCCTTTGGGGCCTTCCAGCAGCGCTTGTAGGGCCTTGGTGCCGTGGCCCACGCCCAGTGGCAGTAGCCCGGTGGCGAAGGGATCCAACGTGCCGCCGTGGCCGATTTTGACGTTTTTTGGGGCCCCGGCCTGCTTCAGGTGCCACTTAACCTTGCCCACCACCGCGGCCGAGGACAGCCCGACGGGTTTATCCACCAACAACAGGCCATGCAACGGTTGCCACGACATCGCGGGCTAGACCTCGCGCGGGTGGAAGGAGAGGGCCGGCACGTTTTTAAGGTGCAGATGGCTGGCCAGATAATGCCGCAGTGGCTTGGCCAGTTCGGCGGTGGCGCGGGCGTAGGTTTCGGGGGTGTCCAGTTCGCTGGGCACATCCAGGTACAGCCGCGCCAGGCGCAGATCGGCGCTGACCCAGCAGGTCACCACGGTGAGGCGGCTGAGCGGCAACGTGCTATGCACCCGCCCTTGCAGCAGCGCCATGGCGGCGTGCTGCTGCACTTCATGCGCCACTTTGCGCTGACGGTCATTCATGCTTTTCATGCGGGCAATACCTTGGCGATGGTGGCGGTTTGGGCGGCCCGTTTCAGCAGCCGCCCACGGGCATTCACCACCCAGGCGCGGCGGCAGGCGGCCCAGACGGCCAAATCGGCCCGGCTGTTGCCGGCATAGTCGAACCCGCCGTGGCCATAGCGGGCAATCAGCGCCCGCGCTTTTACCGGGCCGATGAAATTGCCGCTGGCCGTGGTGGTGCCGAGCACCGGCCAATTTAACCCCGCTTCGGCCAGCAGCGTGGCCACCCAGCGTTCGGGGCTGCCGGTGGCCACCACGATGGGTTGGCGCGTGGCCTTGGCGGCGGCGATCAGGGCGTGGTTCCAACGCAAAATGGGGCGGTATTCATAGCGGAAGGCCGCCTCTTCCAACGCCAATTTGGCGGCCGGGCGGCCGCGCAACAGGGCCAAGCCCAGCACCAGCCAGGCGCGCAGCGGGTGGCGGCGGCTTAGCCAGCCCAGCGCCAGGCGGGAGAGGTCATCGCGTTGCAGGGTGCCGTCGAAATCCAACACCAGCGGCACCCGGGCCCGGGTGGCCGCGGAGCGTTTGGCCGACGGGCGGGCCATGCAACCGGCTTAAGCTTGGGTGGCGGTTTCAGCCAGCACGGTGAGGCCCGCGGGCGTCACTTCCGCCACCCCGCCGTGCATGGTGAAGGTTTGCTGGGTGCCATCGGCCAAGGTGAGTACCAAGGGCTGCCCTTGCGCCAACAGCGCCACCAGCGGCGCGTGGCCGGGCAACACTCCAAAACTGCCCCCAGCACCGGGGATTTGCGCGTAGGTGGCTTCACCCGCCGCCAGTTGGCTGGCCGGGGTAAGCACTTGGAAGGGGAAAGTGGCCGTGGATTCCATAGCCGCCTTGTAACCGAGCCTGGTCCAAAAAGCTAGGGGGTGGCAGGGACGAAGGTCAGCGCGACGCCGTTGAGGCAATAGCGCAGCCCGGTGGGCGGGGGGCCATCCTCAAACACGTGGCCTAGGTGGCCGCCGCAGCGGGCACAGTGCACTTCGGTGCGCGGATACAGCAGTTTCCAGTCGGTACGGGTGCCGATTGCGCCTGCCAATGGCTGAAAGAAGCTCGGCCAGCCGGTACCGCTTTCAAACTTGGTGGTACTGGCAAAGAGTGGCAATTGGCACCCGGCGCAATGGAACGTACCGGGGCGCTTTTCGGCATTCAGCGGGCTGGTGCCAGCCCGTTCGGTACCGTGGCCGCGCAGTACGCGGTATTGTTCGGGCGTGAGCAATTTACGCCATTCTTCCGGCGTTTTTTCAATCTCGAAGCGTTTCGTCTCGGCCATCGCGGGGGTTCCTTTCGGTAAAAGAGCAAGCAACGCCGCACTGCCCAGTACGGCGCCCAACGTACGGGTGAAGTGGCGGCGGGCGGGGTTCATGGAGGCATTGTAACGGGGTTAAGGCGGCGTAGCGAGCGGGGCCTGTACGCGTGTAAGGTACCCACAAAAAACCGCCCCCGAAGGGGCGGTTTGTAAAGAAGGGAGGTTTACTCCGCCTTCTTCTTGGCCGGGGCTTTTTTGGCCTTCGGCGCGGCTTCAGCGTCGTCTGCTGCGGCAGCAGCTTCCGCCTTCGGGGCCTTGGCCTTGCTCTTGGCACCGGCGGCCTTCAGGGCTGCGGCGAGCGCGCTCTCGCCGCTCTCTTCCTGGTTGGCGTACTCGGCCACCGCGGCGCGCTCTTCATCCTGCACCAGGGCGCGGATCGAGAGGCCCACCTTGCGGCCCATGGTGGAGATCACCTTCGCCTGGATTTCTTGGCCTTCCTTGAACTTGTTCGGGTCTTGTTCGGCCTTGGCCACGCCCAGGTCGCGCGCCTTGATGATGATCTCGGCGCCGTTCAGGTCCACCGTGATGCTGTCGGCGTCGGTATCGGTCACCTTCACCGTCACGATGTCGCCCTTCTTCACGCCGCCTTCGGCCTTGCCGCCGGCCGGGCCTTCACCCGTCAGCTGCTTGATGCCCAGCGCCACGCGCTCTTTGGCGGTATCGATGGACAGAATCACGGCCTCAACCTTGTCGCCCTTCTTGTAGGCGGCCATGGCGTCGTCGCCGGCCTTATCCCAGGCGATGTCGGAGACGTGCACCAGCCCGTCGATTTCCTCGGTGAGCGCCACAAACAGGCCGAAATCGGTCATCGAGCGCACGGTGCCGCTGACCTTGTCGCCCTGCTTGTAGGCGCGGGTGAAGGCTTCCCAGGGGTTTTCCATGCACTGTTTCAGGCCCAAGGAAATGCGGCGCTTGTCGCGGTCGATTTCCAGCACCTGGATAGTGACGGTCTGGCCGCTTTGCAGAATGCGCGAGGGGTGCACGTTCTTCTTGGTCCAGCTCATTTCGGTGACGTGAATCAGGCCTTCCACGCCCGGCGCCAATTCCACGAACGCGCCGTAGTCGGTCAGGTTGGTCACCTTGCCGGTCACCTTGTTGCCGATCGGGTAGGTTTTATCCACGCTCTTCCACGGGTCGTCGTTCAGCTGCTTCATGCCCAAGCTCACGCGCTGGGTTTTTTCATCGAAGCGGGTCACCACCACGTCCACCACTTGGCCCACTTTCAGCACTTCGCTGGGGTGGCCGATGCGGTGCCAGGCGATGTCGGTGATGTGCAGCAGGCCGTCGATCCCGCCCAAATCCAGGAACGCACCGTAGTCGGTGATGTTCTTCACCGTGCCCTTGGTGCGGGTGCCTTCCTTCAGGCCCGAGAGCAGGCTGTCGCGGTCGGCCAGCGTGCCGTCTTCGGTCAGTGCGCGGCGGCTGACGATCAGGTTGTTACGCTTGCGGTCCACCTTCACCACTTGGAAATCCAGCGGGGTGTACATGTAGGGGCTGGCGTCGGTGATCGGCTTGGCATCCAGCTGGCTGCCGGGCAGGAAGCCCAACACGCCTTGCATATCCACCATAAAGCCGCCCTTCACCTTGCCGAAGATCACGCCCTTGACCGGTTCGTTGGCCTTTTGCGCGCCTTCCAGTTGGGCCATCACCTCTTCGCGGCGGGCCTTTTCACGGCTGAGGCGGGCTTCGGCCTTGCGGTCATCGAGGTTTTCCACGAACACGTCGACCAGGTCGCCGATCGCCACCTTAACGTCGCCGGTGTTGAAATCTTCAAACTCTTTGAGCGGGATTTTCCCTTCGGTTTTGAGGCCGATGTCGATGGTCACAGCTTCGCTGTCGACGTTCACCACCACGCCCTTCACCACGCTGCCAACCACGGGGTGGGCATCGGTAAAGGTATCTTCCAGGCGGCGGCCAAAGTCGATGTCGAAGGCGGCCTGCAGGGTTTCCTGGGCGACGGCGAATTCAGCGGAATTTTTGGGGTTTTCGGACATAGCGTCCCTTTCATCTATGGGCGCCGAAGTTAGGGCATCATGCGGCTTGTGCCATCGGCTTTTGGCAGAAGTTAAGGGCGTTTAGAGGGTTGAGAGGGGAGTTGTCAAGCAAAAACCACGCCCAGAGCAAGTGCAGTGAGATTTGAAAAAAGTGGTCACACGCTGAAGCATAGCTTAAGTTAAAGTTATTGGGACAGTTAAAGACCTCCCACTTTTCCTGCGTCAGCCTGCCAATCAACCAATTGATTGTTTTCTAAAATTAAAATAATTGAGAAATTTTCATCCCAAAACCAATTGTTCTTTCGAACATAAAAGATGTGCCATTTTTGATTATAAACTGTTTTTATATTCTTTTTAACGGTTAAATTATCTCTCAAGATTATTTTTTCAATCG
>JADCGN010000122.1 GCA_020249005.1 Alphaproteobacteria bacterium | reverse complement strand
CGTCTTGGTTGGTGGCGGCCTGCATTTTTTCCACCAAGGCAACCACATCGCCTTGCCCCAGAATGCGCCCAGCCAGCCCGGTGGGGCGGAAGGGTTCGAGCTGATCGAGCTTTTCGCCCATCCCGGCGAAGAGAATTGGCACCCCGGTAATGTGGCGCAGCGAAAGCGCCGCCCCACCCCGGGCGTCGCCATCCAGGCGGGTGAGGATGAGCCCGGTCAGCGGCACGGCGGCCTTAAAGGCTTCGGCCACTGGCACGGCGGCTTGGCCGGTTTGGGCATCGGCCACTAACAGCGTGGCGGTGGGCTTGGCCAGTTGGTGAATGGCTTGGAGTTCGGCCATCAGGGCCTCATCCAGCACGGTGCGCCCGGCGGTATCCAAAATCAGCACATCAGCGCCGCTGGCTTTGGCTTCGCTCAGTGCGGCCTTGGTGCGGGTGAGGGGGTCAGTGCTTTCACTGTTCAGCACCGCACAGCCCACGCGCTCGGCCAGTTGCTGGAGTTGGAGAATCGCAGCGGGGCGGTAGACGTCGAGGCTGGCGAGCAGCACCTGCTTGCCCTGTTTTTCCTGTAGCCACTTGGCCAGCTTGCCGGCACTGGTGGTCTTTCCGCCGCCTTGCAGGCCGCAGAGCAGAATAACGGCGGGCTTAGGGCTGCGGAGTTCTAAGGGCGTTTCCTCACCCAGCAGCGCCACCAGCTCATCGTACACCAGCTTCACCACCTGTTGGCCGGGATTGATGCCTTTGAGGACTGTATCGCCCACCGCCTTGGCCTTCACGCCGGCAATCAGGTGTTTGATGGCGGGCAGCGCCACGTCGGCTTCCAGCAGCGCCAGGCGCAGCTCGCGCAACGCGCTGTCCACATCGGCTTCGGTGAGTACGCCCTTCCCGCGCAGGCTGCTGAATGCGTTGCTAAGTTTTTCCTGCAAAAATTCCAACATGCCACAGTGTGTAGCAAATTGGCTGCTTGGCGGCAAGGAAGGCTTTCGGCTAAGGTCTGGCCATGCGCGTGTGGCTGCTGCTGTTATTGCTGGTGCCGGCCTGGGGCTGGACGGCGGCCCGCGTGGGGCCGTTGGATGGCGCCAAGGGCCCCAGCCTGCCTGCGGTGGCCATGCCAGCCTTGGCGCACGAGGAAGAGCTGTTCAACCCCTGGTTGGCCAAGGAATTGGAACGTCGTGGCATGCTGGCTGCCGCCACGCTGGAATGGACCCGGTTGGAGCGCGAGGCCCGCGGCGCCGACCGGCAGCAAACCCTCGAGGCCTTGGCCCGCCTAAGCTACCAGCAAGGCCAGCCAGCGTTGGCGGCGGAGTTTATTATTCAGCTGCAAGACCTCAACCCCACCTACCAGCCCGGCGAAGGGCTATTGATGGCCCAGTTGGGTGCGGTGCAGGGGGCTTCCCGCACGGCGGTGCTGCAGGCATTACAAACGCGTTACCCCACCAGCCGGGAGAGCGTGACGGCCCGGTGGCGGGCGGTGTGGCAAGAGGCGGCCGCCACCGGCCGGGTCAGCCAGGCCTGGGGGTTGGAGATGGCGAGCTTGTTGGAAGCCCGCTTGAAATTTTTACGCGCCGAAGCGCTGACGCACTACACGCTGGCGGTGGGGTTGGCCGTGCTCCCGGGGGCCGGGCACCTGGTGCTGCAAGATTGGGGCCGGGCGGTGGTACTGCTGGTAGGCTGGGCGCTGTTTGGGCTGGCTTTTCTTTCCGCCTGCCGCCACCGGCATTACGCTTACGCGTTGGTGTGGGCGGTGCCGTTTGTGGCCTTGTGGCTGAATTCGCCCCTCAGTGCAGCCCAGTCGGCCGAGCTTAAAGCCCAACACCAGCGTTGGCAGGCGATGGCCAGTTGGCAGGATTTGCGCCCCGCCTACAGCTCTGTTAAATAGCACCCTATGGGGTGGCTTAGTAAAATCACGGCAGGACTGAAGCGCAGCGCCCAGGGCGTGAGCCAGGCGGTGAAGGTATCGCTCAACCTGCATGCCAAGCTCACGCCCGAATTGCGCGAGGAGCTGGAGACCGCACTGTTGGCGGCCGATTGCGGCCTGTCCAGCGCCACCCGGCTGCTCGACCAATTGGAAGCGGCGGGGTTGCCCGAGCCGCTGAGCGAAACCGCGCTGAAGGGGCAGCTGGCCACGTTGTTGGCCGGCCAGCTCCAACCCTTACAGCAGCCGTTGGTGTGGGCTGAGACCGCCCCGACGGTGATTTTGCTGGCCGGGGTGAACGGCAGCGGCAAGACCACCACCGCGGGGAAATTAGCAGCCCAATGGGCGCAGACGGGTAAGAAAGTGGTGGTGGCGGCGGCCGATACCTTCCGCGCCGCGGCGGCCGAACAGCTGGCGGTTTGGGCCATTCGCGCCGATGACGCCGCCAAACATCAGGGCTGGGTGGAATTGGTGCAGGCGGAAAATGCCGGTGCCGACAGCGCCGGCGTGGCCTACCGCGCGGTGGAGCTGGCGCTGGCCAAGCGAGCCGACGTGGTGCTGATCGATACCGCCGGACGCCTGCCGAACCGGGCCGATTTGTTGGCCGAGCTGCCGAAAATCGTGCGGGTGGTGCAAAAGCTGCTGCCTGCAGCCCCGCACCACCGGTGGCTGGTGTTGGATGGCATGTTGGGCCAGGCAACCTTGCCGCAGGTGGCCGAATTCCATAAGCAGGTGGCGCTGACGGGCTTGGTGGTGACCAAGCTGGACAGCAGCGGCAAGGCAGGCTTTCTGGCGGCCTTGGCCCAGCAAACCACGCCGTTGCCGGTGCACTACGTGGGTTTTGGCGAGGCGCTGGACGCGGTCGGGCCGTTCGATGCCGCCGCCTTTGCCCGTGGCCTGGTGGGGCTTGATTAAGCCGATGGCGCTGCCGGAAATCCGCCCACTGCCGCCCACCCTGGCCAACCAAATTGCGGCCGGGGAGGTGGTGGAGCGCCCCGCCAGCGTGCTGAAAGAACTGTTGGAAAACGCCCTGGATGCCGGCGCTACCGCCTTGCACTTGCAGCTGGAAGAGGCCGGGCTGACACGGCTGGTGCTGACCGACAACGGCCACGGCATGCGGCCCGACCAGTTGCCCTTGGCGCTGGCCCGTCATGCCACCAGCAAATTACAGACGGCGGCAGGGTTGTTCGGCATCCGTACCTTTGGCTTTCGCGGCGAGGCGCTGCCCAGCATGGCCTCGGTGAGCCGCCTGACGCTGACGAGCAAAACCGCCGAGGGAGAGGAAGCTTGGCAAATCACGCCGCAGGGCGAACTGCGCCCGGCCGCCCACCCCACCGGCACGCGGGTGGAGGTGGCGGACTTGTTTTATGCCACCCCGGCGCGGCGGAAATTCTTGAAGAGCGCGCGGGCGGAGAGTTTGGCGCTTGAAGGGGTGATTAAAGCGCTGTTGTTGGCGCAGCCGCAGCTGAGCCTGAAAGTGGTGGAAGACGGCGCCACCACCTGGGAGGTGCCCGCCGCCCAAGGCCATACCCAGGAAACCTGGCTGCCCGGCTTGCGCAGCCGGGCAGGTGTGGTGGTGGGGGAAGATTTTGCCGCCCAGGCCTTGCCGGTGGAAGCCCACACGGAGGCAGGCACGCTGCAGGGCTTGGTGGGCCCCGCGACCTTGCATGCGGGCAGCATGGCCAAGCAATGGCTGTTCATCAATGGCCGCCCGGTGAAGGAGCGGGGGCTGTTGCAGGCGCTTAAGCAGGCCTATGCCGACCGCCTACCACCGGGCCGCTCCCCGCTGGCAGTGCTGTTTTTATCGTTGCCGTATGACGCGGTGGACGTGAACGTGCACCCGGCCAAGACCGAGGTGCGGCTGGCCCAGCCCGACGCGGTGTTTAAGCTGGTGTTGGGCGGGGTACGGCAGGCCTTGGGGGCCGATGCATGGCAACCCAGTACCGCTACCATAACCGCCCAGCCGCTGGTGGGGGGAGGCGTGGCATCAGCTCCGGTGCAAACCGATTTTGCCCAGGTCAGTTTAGGGTTTCAAGCCCCGCCGCAAAAGCTGTGGAAGGGCGAGAGTGTTGAAGAGACTGACAACCACCAACCAGCAACCAGCAACGCTCCGCAGCAGCATCCGCTTGGCGCCGCCCTGGGGCAGGTGGCCAACACCTACATCGTGGCCGAAACGGCGGCGGGTGATTTGGTGGTGATTGACCAGCACGCCGCGCACGAACGCTTGGTGTACGAGCAACTGAAAGCCCAGCTGGCCAAGGGGGTGGTGGCCAGCCAGCCCTTGTTGCTGCCCGCCCCTGTTCGCTTGCCGCCGGCCAGCGTGCAGGCGCTGGTGGGCCACGCGGCCGAGCTGGAACGCTGGGGCATTTATCTGGAACAAAGCGGTCCGCAGCAGGTGGTGGTGACCGCACTCCCGCAGTTGTTGGCGCAGGCCAACCCCGCCCAGCTGGTGGCCGACTTGGCCGAGGATTTGGTGCTGCTGAATCCGCGCCAAACGCTGCAGGATAAACTCGGCCGTGTATTGGCCACTTTGGCGTGTCATCACTCCATTCGCGCCCAGCGGCGCTTAAGCCTGGCCGAGCAAAATGCGCTGCTGCGGCAGATGGAAGCCGAGCCGCTTTCGCATACCTGCAACCATGGGCGGCCGACGGTGGTGAAGTTAAGCCTGGCGGAGTTAGAACGGTTGTTTGCGCGGCGGTAGATATTCTATAATTGCTCGTAAAGTCTGATTTGGTTTTGTTTTTCTTCATCAGAAAGATATATTTTTTCAAAAAGTAGCTCTACAGCTTTTTTGGTCAATTTACGCTCTTTGTTTAGCGTGACCTTTTCTATCCCTGAGGCAACGATAATTTCTTGGATAATTGGTTTAATTTCATCAACAGCTTCAGATATAAATCCCATTTTATATTCATTATCATGATCTGTGCCGAAGATTATAGGATGGGCACATCTTACTCTGAGGCTTCTAAGTTTATTATAGAATTTTTTACGATATGAATCGTACTTATACTGGATTTTTCTTTTAATAATATGATTATCAGTGATTATCTCGTTTATAGAACAGCTTTCCTTATTAGAGTCTTTATTAAATGCTAGCTCATAAACTCTTAGAATTAGCATTCTGGCTAGTACGTGGCATAGCTTATCAAGCATCCATGTTGAATGGTCTCCCTGTTCAAACTTTTCATTTCTTTGCACCCTAAGCGTGTGGAAGAAAACAAATAGCTCATGAGTACGAACTATATCTGTGAGATTAACTGAAATATTTTCAGCTAGTTTCGTCAGGCGCTCATTATTCATTTCTAATTTTTCAACGCGCGTTCTAACCCCACGCCTTCTTTGCTGCGCACCACCCGCACCAGGTCGCCGGGCTTGATGGCTTCCTGCAGCAGCAGTTCGGCCAGCGGGGTTTGCACCTGGGTTTGCAGCAGGCGTTTCAGCGGGCGGGCGCCGTACACCGGGTCGTAGCCGCGTTCGGCCAGCCATTGCAGGGCGGGTTCTTCCACGTCCAGCGTCAGGCTGGGGCCAACGTCGGGCTGGCCGACCCAGTCTTGCAGGCGTTGCAGTTGGTTGCGGGCGATGCCGACCATCTGGTCGCGCCCCAAGCGATTGAACAGCACGATGTCATCGAGGCGGTTCAGAAATTCGGGCCGCAGGGCGCGTTTCACCACCGCCATCACGGCGTCGCGGGCGGCCTCGGCACGTTCGCCTTCGCCCAAGGCGGCCAGCGCTTCGGCGCCCAGGTTGGAGGTGAGGATAATCACCGTGTTGGTAAAGTTCACCGTCCGGCCTTGGCCGTCGGTCAGGCGGCCGTCATCGAGGACTTGAAGCAGGATGTTGAAGACCTCGGGGTGGGCTTTTTCGATTTCATCGAACAGCACCACGCTGTAGGGGCGGCGGCGCACATCTTCGGTCAGCACCCCGCCCTGTTCGTAGCCTACATAGCCAGGCGGCGCACCCACCATGCGGCTGACCGCGTGGCGTTCCATATATTCGCTCATATCCAGCCGAATCAGCGCCTTTTCATCATCAAACAGTTCGGCCGCCAACGCCTTGGCGAGTTCGGTCTTCCCAACCCCGGTCGGCCCCAAAAAGAGGAAGCTGCCCAGCGGCCGGTTCGGGTCGTTCAGCCCCGCCCGCGCCCGTTGCACCGCGTGGGCCACCGCCGCCACCGCCGCGGCTTGGCCCAGCACGCGGGCGCCCAGCTTGGCAGGGAGGTTCAGAAACTTTTGCTTGGCGGTGCCGAGCAGCTTGTCGGTCGGAATCCCGGTGGCGCCGGCCACCACGCGGGCGATGTCTTCAGCGCCCACCACCTCACGCAGCAGGCCGCCTTCGGCCACGGCGGTGGCGGCGACTTGTTGTTCCAATTCGGGGATACGCGCGTAAGTTAGCTCGGCTGCCTTGGTGAGGTCGCCCTCACGCTGGGCTTGGTCGCGCTGCGTTTTGGCATCTTCCAGGGCCGCTTTGGCGGCTTTGCTGGCATTGATTTTTTCCTTTGCCGCCTGCCAGGCTTGGCTCAATTCCTCCACTTGCTGCTGCAGGCCGGTGAGCTCGGTTTCCAGCGTTTTCAGGCGCTGTTTGCTGGCGCTGTCGCTTTCCTGCTTCAAGGCGGTTTGCTCGATGCGCTTTTGCAGCACCGTGCGTTCCAACGCATCCAGGGCCTTAGGCTTGCTTTCCAGTTCCATCTTCAGTTGCGCGGCGGCTTCGTCCATTACGTCGATGGCCTTGTCGGGCAGGAAACGGTCGGTGATGTAGCGATGGGTAAGGTTGACCGCCGCTACCAGGGCGCTGTCGGCAATCCGTACGCCGTGGTGGCGCTCGTAGCGTTCCTTCAGCCCGCGCAGGATGGAGATGGCGCTGGCGGTGTCGGGCTCGCTCACCAGCACGCTTTGGAAACGGCGGGCTAGCGCGGGATCCTTTTCAATATACTGGCGGTATTCGTCCAAGGTGGTGGCGCCGATGCAGCGCAGCTCGCCCCGCGCCAGGGCGGGCTTGAGCAGGTTGCTGGCATCCATCCCACCCTGGCCCACGCTGCCCGCACCGACCAAGGTGTGCAGCTCGTCGATGAAGAGAATCACCTCGCCGGCCGCCTGTTCCACTTCCTTTAACAAGGCTTTGAGGCGGGCTTCGAATTCGCCGCGCACGCCGCTGCCGGCCACCAAAGCGCCCAAATCCAACGCCAGGACCCGCTTACCAGCGAGGCTGGCGGGGATGTCGCCGGTGGCGATCCGCTGGGCGATGCCTTCCACCACCGCGGTTTTGCCCACCCCGGCCTCGCCAATCAGCACCGGGTTGTTTTTGGTGCGGCGGCTAAGAATTTGCAGGGTGCGGCGGATCTCCTCTTCGCGGCCGATGACTGGATCTAAATTGCCCTGCTTGGCCAAGCTGGTGAGGTCGCGGGCAAAGGCTTCCAGTGCCTTAGGGGCTTGATTTGACTGCATCGACGGTGTGTTTTCCATGGGGAGAGTATGGGATTTTGTCACTCGTATGTCAAGAGTGATAAAAGCTTTGATTTTGCCACACCCCTCTGCCGCCCTGTTGGGCAGGGGGGCAAAAAGGGTTTGTCAGGAATTGGGGTGCTTGGCAGCATAAGAGTGCGGAGGGATTGTCAGAGTTTCTCCGCAACGGCCACCCAACGCAAGAAAGGGCGCCCTATGCCAACCAGTACTATGAAAGGAGGTGATCCAATGCCGCGCATCACAAATGGGGATATCTCGGGGCTACGGATTACTTCTGCCGCCACCTCCTAACAGAATAAGGTGGCAGGGCCCGTTGCCCTGCCCAGAGATGCAAGAGCCGCCCTTCGGGGCGGCTTTTTGATGGGGGGTTGAATTTTTAGGGATGATTCCCAATCCTCAACTTACAGCATATTCCGTTTCGCACTCCTGCGAGATGGTCCACACCTGCCCTTTGCAGGTGCAAAGGGCCTTCTGAGGAGATAAAACCATGGCCACCATGACCACCCGTGACTTCCCAATTGGCGATGTCATCCAGTTCTATTACAACCTCGGCCCGAGTTTTGACCCCTTTAGGTCAGTAGAAGTTGCAAAGTTTCTCCTCAACGGGAGAGATAGCGAACTCATGCAAAACGCTCGACTTGATGTGCGGAGACAATTTCCGGCTATTAAGGATATTCCGATTGTCGGGTTGTTGAAGGATATTGAGAGACTTACGCAAGAAGGGCGGAGTGTTCCGGAATACTATACAAGGTGGCTCGACCACATCGCCCCACAATTTGGCAGGTTCGTTACCCTGCAGCCGATGGAATAATCCGTTCTGCGGAAATGCGAAGAGGGCAGCCAGCGGGCTGCCCTTTACCATTTACAGCAGCACTTTTAACGGTATACTGCGCGCCTCATGACCCGCCACCTGATTACCTCCGCCATTCCCTACGTCAACGGCGTGAAGCACCTCGGCAATATTGTGGGCAGTATGCTCCCGGCCGACGTGTTTGCCCGCTTCTGCCGCGCCACCGGCGCGGAAACGCTGTTTATTTGCGGTACCGATGACCACGGCACGCCGGTGGAAATTGCGAGCCAGAAGGAAGGGACGCCGACCGCGGCCTTTGTGGCCCGCTGGCATGAGGCGCAGGCCAAAATCTATGCGGGGTATGCGCTGAGCTTTGATTGGTTCGGCAGCTCCTCGCGCCAGCCCAACCATGCCCTCACCCAACACTTTGCGCGCGCGCTGCACCAGGCCGGGTTGCTGGAAGTGCGCACGCAAACCATGCTCTACAGCCCGGCCGATGGGCGCTTTCTGCCCGACCGCTACGTGGAAGGCACGTGCCCGCACTGTGGCTTCGGCAAAGCGCGCGGCGACCAATGCGACAACTGCGGCCGGGTGCTGAACCCCACCGACCTGATTGCGCCATACTCCAGCATCTCCGGCAGTAAGGCGTTGGAACTGCGCGACAGCCCGCATATTTACTTCAAGCAAAGCCAGTTGGTGCCGCAGTTGCGCGCCTGGATTGACGCCCAGGATTGGCCCACCTTAAGCAAATCCATCGCTTACAAATGGCTGGATGAGGGTTTGGAAGACCGCGGCATCACGCGCGATATTCAGTGGGGCGTGCCGGTGCCGCAGGATCTGGCCGACGCGCTGGGTGCGCCGGAGCTGGCCAAGAAGGTGTTTTACGTCTGGTTCGATGCGCCGATTGGCTACATCGCTGCCACGCAGGAATGGGCCACGGCTAAGCACGGTGAAGCCCAGCCCACCAGCGGGGTGCCGCTTTCCGCCGCCGCCGCCCGTTGGTGGTATGGCGATGCGGCCCGTGACGTGACCTACACCGAGTTTATGGGCAAGGACAACGTGTACTTCCACACCCTTTCCTTCCCCGGCACGCTGATTGGCAGCACGGAGCCTTGGAAGAAAGTCGACCGCCTCAAAAGCTTCAACTGGTTGACCTATTACGGCGGCAAGTTCTCCACCAGTATGGGGGTGGGCATCTTCAGCGATGCCGCGCTGGAGTTGTTGGCCCAGATTCCCAACGGCGCCGATTACTGGCGCTACTACCTGCTTTCCCGGGCGCCCGAGAGCGACGACAGCGAGTTCCGCTGGGGCGACTTCCAGAGCACGGTGAACAAGGACTTGGCCGACGTGCTGGGGAATTTCATTAACCGTACGCTTAATCTTTTGTATAAGTACAATTTAAACAAT
>JADCGN010000121.1 GCA_020249005.1 Alphaproteobacteria bacterium | reverse complement strand
TCAGCCCGGCAAACACGGTGGTGGCCTGCCAGCGGATATCGCCGCTGACTTCGGGCACGTTGAGGTCAAAATACAGCGGTACCGTGGCGGCAAAGAGCAGGATCAGCCATTGGGCCAGCCGGGTGGGCCAAGGCCGAGGCGCGGCCGACGTGGCATGGGTGGGATTAGCCGCCAGGGAGGTGGCGCGACGGGAAGCAGCAGCAGAAGCCATGGGCGCCACGCTATGCCGCAGGCGTACGGGCTGCAACCGTGCTGCCTAGCGGGGCGGCAAACCTTGCCAAAAACGGCCGTTGGCGAGCAACCACACCTCGCGCCAGGGGAGCAGCGCCACCGTCTCATCCAGAGTCAGATCATCGGTGGTATTATAAAAGACTTTCCCAGCATCGGCCCGTAACGCCGCCGCCCGGGCGGGGTGGGCCAGGCTGGCGACAAAGGTGGGCTCGGGCTGCTGGTGCCACAGCTGCAATTTGGCTTGTAAGGCAGCACGGCTGGTGGGGGCCAGGGCAGTTTCCAAAATGAGGATCAGCCGGCCGCACGGCTGGGTGGGCTGAGGGGCGTACGGGTCTGGGGTGGGGGTCATCGGGCGGCGAGCTCCTGCTTGGTGGCAGCACCGTGACCGCAGCCGGCAGGGTTTGCCAGTTGGCACCCCGGCAATTGCACAAATTGAAAATTATTTACGCGACCCCCTTGCAAAAGTGTGGTGGATACGAAACCATGCATCTCGTATACGAGAGATCAATCAGGGAAAGTCTCGCAACCATGACCGCACTCAGCCAATCTCAGTTTGACACCAGCTTTGAAAGCCGCTTGGCCCGAGTGGATTTAACCGCCGTGATGGCCCATGTGGCCGCCGACACCGGCCTGCAAGGGGCCGATTTGGCCCGCGCCGAGCAGCTGTACCGCCAATTCCTGACGCTGAGCGCGCGCTACCCCGCGCTGAGCCTGGTGCCGCCCAAGCTGGTGGATGCGGTATGGCACGCTCATATTAGCTTTACCCGCCAGTACTTTGCCGATTGCGAGCTGCTGTTTGGCGAATACCTGCACCACACGCCAGATGTTACGGGCGCCGAAGCCATTTTTGAAGCCGTGACAGTGCCGGCGTATCAGGCCGAGTTTGGGGTGAACTTAAAGGCGTATGGGGTTGAAATCAGAACAGCTGCAGACTGCACCCATTAAGGTTTTTGCTCTCCGAGCTTTTGCCAAACGAAGGTAAACTCTCCCTCGGTTTTCCTTTGGTGAGACTGGCCAGTACTAAGTTTTTGCCACTCCACCGAGTGGTCTTTAATAAGTTGCCAATGAGGTTTGAATAATTCGACAAGGTCCGTTGGATTTAAATACTGGAAGGGCAGTTTGTAATCAAACCCACTGCCGCGAGGACAAATCGCGATAAAAAGGCCTCTTGGCTTCAGAATCCTTTTCACTTCATCAAGGCATTCACGTAGACCGATGGGGAGGGAGCCAAGAAGAGGTAAGGCTTGCAAGCTTAAGCGCGCATAAACCACGTCAAAGCTGTCGGCCTTGTAGGGAATCAGCCGCATATCACCTTGGCTGACGCAGCCTACGGGCAGCCGTTCACTGCTTTCCAGCTTTTTGCAGAGTTCAACCCCCAAGTCGCTTAACTCCAGCCCCTGCAATTGCACATTGGGCATGAACTTGTGTAAGTGGGCCAGGTGTCGCCCGTTGCCGCAGCCCAGATCCAACCAGCGTAAGGTTGGTTGTTGCAAGGTTTGCAGCGCCACGTTGACCAAATTGTGGAGCTCACCAATGGCCTCGGCGGGGAGGGTTTGCCCCATTCGTTCAAAATACACTTGGCCCGCGTAGCTGTTGTAATAGCCCCGCATCCCCCGCACCAAGAGGTTGCACCAGGTGGTGAGCAGTTGGTGGTGTTGGGCGTAGTCGGTGCTTAAACCCCGGTATTCCAGAATCTCGAAGGCCTCGCTCAACACATCCAATTCGGTTGGGGTGCGTAGTTCGCCCAGAAAACTGACGTACTGGAGCAGCTTAAAGC
Organism: Alphaproteobacteria bacterium; assembly: GCA_020249005.1. Taxonomy (GTDB): domain Bacteria; phylum Pseudomonadota; class Alphaproteobacteria; order UBA2136; family UBA6156; genus JADCGN01. Next base: position 3,293 of record JADCGN010000121.1, on the reverse strand, counting down.
GATCCAGCACGGTCATTTTCTGGTGTTGCACTTCATCGTGCCGCAACACCTCATACAGGTAACGCACCATGCGGCTTTTCAACGGTGGCGGAAAGACGCGTTGATATTCCACCAACAGCAGCTCCAGCCCTTCATGAATTTCTTGTAACAGTTGGCCACGAAATTCCGGCCGTGAACGGTGTTGCGGTGGTTGCCAGGGGCCGCGGCCGGTCAGCAGCCAGGCTGGGTCGGCACCAAAAGCCCCGGCCAGGGCGGTCAGCTTATCGTGCGGAATGGCGCTGTCGCCTTCCAAATAACGGTAAAGTTGGGCCTCGGAAACATTGGCCGCCGCCGCCAGGGCGCGTTTCCCCCCCACCATCTCTGCCCCCCACAGCAAGCGGTGGGCGAGGCTGCTGGTGTGGGCGGGCAGGGGCTCAGGCGTTGCGGCGGCTTGAAACGGCAACGGCAAGGTGGCAGCAGTGGTCACGCAGGCTTATGTAAGGGCAAGGCTTGGGTCCTGACAGGGGATGGCCGCTCAAAGGGGGCCTTGGTGCATGCTTGAAAAGCCGGCGGGTTGTGACCGATTTACGTCTTGCGCGCATCTTACAAGCAGATTATAAAAGACACACTGATGTTGGTGGCTTAAGCAAAAACCCCCTGTTTTGGCTTGCTTTACCACATCAAGCTGCGTAGGTTGCGCTCACGCGCTCAGGGTTTTGTGCTCTGGCGCCAACAGTTCAACTTAAACGCGAACCTCAAATAAAAGGATGTTCCCCATGACCAACACCATGAAATTCGGCGCTCTGGCCACGGTGGCACTGCTGGCGGGTTGCTCTTGCTTGAAGAGCCCTGACCTCGACGTTGCCGCCAACACCAAGGGCAGCAACTACGGCGACAGCAGCATGAGCGCTGGCAAGGGCGGCTTGGCCGGCCAAAACGCCGCCGATGTGCACCAAAAGTTCCAAAACGAGTTCGTGGCCGGTGGTCTGAACCAAGTGTTCTTTGACTACGACAGCGCGGCGATCCGCAGCGATGCCGAAGGCGCCCTGAACAAGTTCGTGGAATTTGCCAAGGCCAACGGCGTGAAGGGCGTGACGGTTGAAGGCCATGCCGACGAGCGCGGGACCCGCGAATACAACCTGGCGCTGGGCGACCGCCGCGCCGTAGCCATCAAGCGCTACCTGGTGGGCGCTGGCCTGGATGCCAACCAGCTGACCACCATCAGCTACGGCAAAGAGCGTCCGGCAGTGGAAGGCCACGACGAAGCCGCTTGGGCCAAGAACCGCCGCGGCGTGCTGGTGCTGCAATAGTGGCCCGCGTCTCGGGTAACCGATGACTCTGCGGACGATGTCCACCAACCTCCTGCCGTGGTGCAGGAGGTTGGTTTTTTTTGTTTCTTTTACTTTAATATCTGTGGGACAAGCCCAGGTTAATCCAGCGATTCTGAATAAGAATCTGGGGCCGGCGCCGCTGGCACCCACGGTGGCTCCGCTTCATGGGGCTCCGACACTGCCGACCACTGCCGCGGTGGCGAGCCTGCAAGAACTTTCCCGCCGCTTGGAAGAGCTGGAACAAGAAGGCGCTCAGCGCAACGGCAGCGTGGAGCGTATGCAGTTTGCGATTGAAGCCATTGCGCGCCGTGTGGACGAGATTCAGAAAGATTATGATATTCGCTTTAATGAGTTGGAGCGACGTCTTCAAGTGCTGGAGAGCCGCCCAATGGCTCCAGCAGCGGGCAATGCCGCCGCCGTCAGCCCGGCCGTGACTACCCCGGCGTCGGTGAGCATTACGGTGCCCGCCAATATCTCGGCCACCACGCTGTACGAGAAGGCGTATGCCTACCTGACGGCCACGCAGTACCAGGAGGCCGAGGCTTGGTTGCAGGAATTCATCAAGCGCCACCCCACCGATGCTCTGGCCGACAATGCCTTCTACTGGTTGGGCGAAAGCCGCTTGGTGCAAAACAACCCGGCCGGCGCCGTGCAGGCCTTCCGCGATGGTTTGCGGGCGTTTCCAAAAGGCCAGAAAGCTCCCGATAACCTCTTCAAAATGGGTGTGGCGTTGGAACAGTTAAAGCAGCCGCAGCTCGCCAAAGCGGCCTGGGATAAGTTGGTGAAGGATTACCCTACCAACCCCTTGGCCGAACGGGCCAAAGCGCGCTTGGCTGGCTTGAAGTTGTAAGCGTGGCAAGGCAAGGTGCCAGCTATGGCACCGCTTGAATTTTCTGCAGAATGGTTAGCGCACTTAAGGCACTCTGGGTGGTTGCTGGGCGTTTCGGGCGGTGGGGATAGCCTTGCGTTGGCCCGGCTGTTACAGCAGGCGGGGGCTACGGTGGCGTGGGCGCACTACAACCACCGCTGGAGTGCTTGGGGCGATGAGGCCGAAGCCTTCGTGCGGGCGCAGGCGGAATTGTTGGGCGTAACCTTGCATGTGGGCCATGGCGGCGGCAAGGCGCCCAGCAATGCCGAAGCCCAGGCGCGGGCGGCACGATTGGCTTTTTTCCACCAGCTGTGTACGGCCCACGGTTATGCGGGCGTGCTGCTGGCGCATACTCAAACCGATGTGGCCGAAACTTTTCTGATGCGCGCGGGCAAGGGCAGCGGCGTGCGTGGGTTGGCAGCACTGGCGCCCGAGACGGTGGTGGGCGGGGTACGGATTGGCCGCCCGTTGCTTGGGGTGGCGCGCGAAGCCTTGCGGGCTTGGTTGATGGCGCAGGGGCAGCCGTGGCTGGATGACCCCGATACCCAAAACCAACGTGCCCGGGTGCGGGCGCTGTTGCCGCAGCTGGCGGCGGCGGGGGTTCCGGTGCACGGCCTGGCGGCGGCGGCCCAGGCGGCGGCGCGCGCGCAGGCCGCCGTGGCGGCGCAGGTGCAGGCCTTTCGGGCGATGTACCCTGCAACCGTGCCCGTGGCGGCTTTGGTGACCTTGCCTGCCGAAGTGGCCGGGCAGGTGTTGGGCGAGATTATCGCGGCGCAAGCTGCCGGAGGGGCGGTGGTGCGTACCAGCAAGCGCTTGGCCTTACTGGCACGGCTGGCGGCACAGCCTGCAGGGCAGGCCAGCTTGGGCGGCCTGGTGTGGCAGTGGCGGGCGGGTACGCTGACGTGGCGCCAGGCTTAGGCCACCAGCTGCAGCAGCTTGGGCGGCGTTTGGCGCCCGAGGCTACGCCGCTGGCCTTGGCGTGCGGCGCATGGGCCGGGGCGCTGACGTATTTTTTGTGGCCGACCAATCCCCCGCTGGCCTGGGGGTTTTGCCTGGTGGGGCTGGCATGCTGGTGGTTGGCGCTGCCGGGGCAAACGTGGCGTTGGCTGGGCTGG
>JADCGN010000120.1 GCA_020249005.1 Alphaproteobacteria bacterium | reverse complement strand
CCTCTGCCCCCTTCCCGCACCGTAGGGGCCATGCCGCTGCCGTTGTCTGTTACCCGCTTCACGCTTTCAGCCTGCACTGCTGCACTGCTGGTTGGCAACCCGGCCTATGCTCAATTAAGCCAGGCTCCTGCGCCCATCACCGGCAGCAAGGCGGCCGTGGCCACCCCGGGCCAGAGCAGTTTAAGCCAAGCGGCCCGCCTGCTACAGCAAGGCCGTGCCGCCGAAGCGGTGGCCATGCTGCGCGGCTTGGTAAATACGGATAACCTCACCGTCCGTGCCCAAAGCCGTTACCTGCTGGCCTTGGCGCTGGATGCGGCCGGCAACCCGGCCGAAGGTCTGCGCGCGCTGGAAGGCACGCTGACCGATGACACCCCGCTGGGCAAGGCGGTGGGCACCCTGCGCGGCCAATTGCTGCTGCAGGCGGCGGAATTGACCCTGATGACCGGCGCCACCGACCAAACCGCGCAATACCTGCGTGATTATGAAAGGCTTTCGGTGCAGCCCGACAAGGCCCGTTTTCAGCGCCTGAGTGATACGCTGACCCCTCCCGCCGACCGTGCCAGCCGCCCGCCGCTGCAGGTAGGAGTTATTTTGCCACAAACCGGCCCGTTGGGAGCAGTCGGCACCGATCTGCTCCGCGCCCTGCAGCTGGGCTTGCCCCAATTTACCGCCGCCGGCCGCAAGGTGGAGCTGGTGGTGCAGGACGCCCCCACCCCGGCCGCCGCTGCCACCGCGGCGGCGGCCCTCAAGGCGCAAAAAGTCAGCTTGGTGCTGGGGCCGTTGCTGGCCAATCAGGTGGCCCCCGTGCGGGAGGCGTTGGGCAGTATCCCCCTCCTGACCTTCAGCAGCGATGGTGCGGTGTTGGGCCCGCAGGTGCATACCCTCAACTTCTTGCCCGATCAACAGGCCGCCGCCGTGGCGGTCGCCGCTCTTGCCCAGGGCCAAAGCCGGGTGGCGGCCCTGATTCCGCAAGGGGCGTACGGTGAAGCCACCTTGGGTGGCCTGCGCCGGGCCTTGGAACAGGGCGGTGGCACCTTGGTGAAAACCAGTTTCTATAACCCGCAAGAGACCGATATCGGCAGCAGCATCCGTGACCTTGGCCAAGGGTTTGACGCCCTGTTGCTGCCTACCCCGGCCCGCAGCCTGCCGCTGATCGCCGCCCAGTTGGCCTATTACGATCTCGACCGCGGCGTGCAGCTGCTTGGCACCGGCCTGTGGGCGGAAAACACCGGCAACAGCCCCTTGCTGGCGCCTAGCGCCGGCGGCCTGCGGGGGGCGCTGTTTGCGGCCCCCACCCCAGTGGCCACCTTTACCAGCCAGTTCAGCCAAGCCTTTGGTGCGGCCCCCCACCCCTTGGCGGCCCTGGGCTACGATGCCGCTGCCATTCTGGCCCAGCTGGCCAACGAACAGGCCCGCAGCGGCAATGCGCCGGGGCAGATCCTGCTGCGGCCGGAAGGCTTCTACGCCCCTGGCGGCTATGCCCGCTTTACCCCCAACGGCCAAACCGAACGCAGCCTGGCGCTGCAAGCGGTGGGCCAAGGGCAGTTTGAAGTCCGCCGCCCCGGCTTAAGCTTGGCGCCGCTGCCGCTGCCCACACCCCTCATTCCCGAACCCGGCAGCCGCAGCTGGTGGTAGGGAAAAATTGCTTGCCAGGCCGGCTCGAACTCGGTTAAGAGCTCTCTCGAGGTGGTCAGGTCGCTCAGTCGGTAGAGCAAAGGACTGAGCTGAGGCCCTGCTGGCAGGGCCGAGACCAACGCCGCGGCGCTTGCGCCGTCTGGCGTAAAATCCTTGTTACAAGGGTTTTCCGATATTTGCTCGGCCTTGATGGGGTCAGGTAGCTCAGTCGGTAGAGCAAAGGACTGAAAATCCTTGTGTCGCCAGTTCGATTCTGGCCCTGACCACCATTTTTCTGTTCTTAAATTGTAAGTGGTGCCGGGTCGGGTGCTACCACTCCGGCCTCAGTCCCCCTCTTCAAATCTCTGCCAAAGCCTTGCATAACCACGTGGCTTGGGATACCACACCCTTAAATTGTATCCCGTTTCTGGTGCCGTCAGGCACCGCAGTCCGGCTGTTCAGCCGAGAAAGGTGAACCATGCCCAAAATTTTGGTGTTTGGTGAGATTCCGCCATGGCTGGTAAAATACGGCTGTGCGCCAATCGCGTTGATCAGCCTGCAGGGGTTGGTCGCCGCTGTAAAAAAACACCAGCCTGCCCTGGTGTTTATCCAGGTCGGCATCCAGCTGGGGCAGGTTCGGCAGGCTCTGCAAGGGCTCCCCCGGGGGTTGGCCGGAGCCCCCCCTCCGCTCACCCTGTGTGTGGCCGACCTCGCCGACCATCCGGTGCTGGCGGCGCTCCCCAACGTGACGGTGGTGGCGCCTAAGGCCGACCTCATCCCCGTGCTGTTTCGGCTCGGGGTGTTGCAGGAGCCCACAATGCCTCCGAGGTTCGCCCCATCGCCATCGCCGCCGCCGGTGCTGCTGCCGTTGCTGCAGGCAGAACCAGCTTCACGGGCCCGTACCCAGCCACGCGAGGGGGTTGAAGTGGTTCACGGGACGCAAGCCGTCATGATAACGCTACCCAAAAAACACGCCCAGCTGTTGCGGTTCTTGCTCAAAACGCCAGGCGTGTTTCAGCCATGTGAACAGCTGATGAGCCAAGCGCAGCTCAACTCGGTCGGCTCGCTCAAGAGTTACCTGAGCGCGATTAACCGCGAGCTCCCCCGGTGGGCGCGCATTCGTGGCAGCCAAGCGCAGTATGCCGCGGTCTTCAGCCCCTAACTGGCTCCTGCATCAGCGACAACCACCCAGGGCGGCCCATGCGGGCCGCCCTGGATCTGTGTTGGTGCAGGCTAAACGCTCCAGCTCAGCAGCGCCCGCGCCAGTACGTGGTCGCTGGGCAGCAGCCCACTGCGGGCCAGTTGCAGCGCGTCGAGTGCGCGTTCGGGCACTTGGGCGAGGCGGGCGGCGGGGTAGCGGCGGCTGGCGGCCAGAAAAGCCTGTTTGGCGGCGGGCGGCAGCGCCCCCTTGCCGCATTGGGCCAAAATGGCCTCGTCCGCCTCACCTGCGGCCCGCAAGGCTTGGGCCTTGGCCAGCTTGGTCAGCTCGCCCAAGGTTAGCACCAGGGCGCCGTTCAGGTCTTCGCCCTGTTCTTGCAATTGGTCCAACAGAGTATCCACCTTGGCAGTATTTTGCGCCAGCACGGCTTCGGCCAACAAAAATACCCCGCTCGGCGTGGCACCGCACAGGCTGGCTTGCACGTGGGCTTCGGTCATCGGTTGCTCGGCCCCGGCATAGCACACCAGCTTTTCCACCTCGCGGCGGGCAATTTCGCGATCGGCGCCCAGGCCTGCCGCCAGCAGCTGCAAGGCCCCGTTGGTGGCGTTGGCATTGTGGCGGGCCAGCTCGGCTTTTAAAAAGCTTTCCAGGTCGCGGCCGGTATCGCTAAAGAAGCGCACCGCCAAGCTGCCTTGCTGCCCTTCCAGAGTCTTTACTAAGGCATGCTTCTTATCCAGGTGCCCCGGGATGGGCAGCAGCAGCGTCACCCCCTGCAGCGGGTGCTGCAGTGTGGCCAGTACCGCCTCGGTTAGCTGCTTCACCTCCTCGGCCCGTTCGGTGCCGGAAACCCCCTTCAGCCACACCAGCTTGTGCGGGCTGGTAAAAGCCAGGGTAAGGCAGGCGTCGGTCAGGCGGCTGGGTTCGGCGGCCAGGTCGGGCAAGGTAAGGGTTTCCACGCCAAACGGGTCGTCCAGCGCCAACCCCGTGCGGCTGGCCACCGTGTTGGCCACCAGCTGCGCGGCTTGCCGAATCCCTCCCGCCTCATCGCCCCACAACAGCACCACCAGCGGCAACGGGCCCTGCAGGGCTTCGGGCAGTTTGCTGGCGTACAGGGCCGGCATGGTTACTGGGCGGGGGCGGCACCGGCCTTGGCCGTGCGTTGCCACAGGGCCACCCGGCGGATGATCGTGTCGGCCAGGTTCCGCGCCGCAATTTGGCGGGCAAAGCTCTTGCCGCTTTCGGTGGAAAACGGATTGTTTTCCACATTGTACGGGGCGACGGCGCTCAGGCTGACGTTCAGCTGTTCCGTCCCGGCCGCATCCACCAGCCGCACCATCCCGGTGAGTGTAATCTCCGCCCGGCGCACGGTGGCTGTCCGTTCCAAGGCCAGGGCGGTGGTGCTTTCGGCAATTTCCACACTCAGGGTGGTGCCGTTGGCTTCCGGGTAAGCCTGCTTCAGCCGTTGCGCCACTTCTTGGGCCACCAACCGTTGGCCAGGCTGCACTTCCACACGCGCCATGGCCACCGTGCCCACCTGCACCGGGGCCAAGCCCGTACTACCAACGGCGGGTGCATAGAGCGGGCTATAGCCGCAACCGGTAAGGAAAATGGAGAGTGGAACAAGGAAAATGGAGGGGCGCATGCCATCATCTTAACGGCAAAACCGCAATCTGGCCAAGGGGCTTGTGGAAATGCCGAGCACTCCCCTTATGGCACATATCGCATATGCCGTTTCAGAATCCTCTGAACGGCTTCCGCAACCGGCCCCCGGTGCGGGGGCCAGAGGAGAAAAACATGAAAAAGTTTTTTGTAACGAAAATTGCCGCAGGAATCACGGCGATGATCGGACTTGTTTTTGAATTTGTCTTCGCAATCACGTTTTTCTCGTGGCTGCTGCCTCATGATAAAATCTCCGAGCTGATTATTGCCCTTGAACGGCTACTTCAGTCTCTCAATTGGTACTATTACGTACCTCTACTGATTGCGACCATGCTTTTAGGGTCATTGGCCCGAGCAATTTCGGATACGCTCCGTGACACCAAGTGATTATGACGCACAGAAAGGCGGCCCTCGGGCCGCCTTTTGCTAGGCCTGGGCCACCAAGTTCACCAACCGCCCGGGCACATATACCGCCTTGGCCACGCCGTTCGGCAGCCAGGTGGCTACCTCGGGTGCGGCTTGGGCTTGGGCAATGGCTTCGGCCTGGCCGATATCATGCGGCACCACCAGTTTGGCGCGCACCTTGCCGTTGACCTGCACCACCAGGGTAATTTCTTCTTCTTTTGCCTCATTTTCATCGTAAAAGACTAGCTCGCCAAAGCGCTCATCCATCTCCTCAACAATTTTACGTGTTGTGGAGTTTACTTGTAACCAATACATGTTCGAAATTGGAACTCTAAACCCAAGCTGTTCCCAAATTTCTTCAGTGATATGAGGACAAGCAGGATTCAGTAATTGCAATAAAGTTATATAGCCACGCCGTACAACTCTGGCACTTACCGGGTCTTCAATATCGAGCGAGGTCAAATCATTAAAGAGCTCCATTATGGCAGCAACCATAGTATTATACTGGAAATTCTCGAGGTCACGAGTAACTTTATCTATAGTTTGGTGAATTTTGCGCCAAACGCGAGATTGTTCTTTAGAATAATTTGGCATGGGCCCTGTAATTGAGGGGAGGTCCTTAACTCTTTGTCCTAGGCTCCACACCCGGTTGAGGAAGCGCCACGCCCCTTCAATCGCGGCCTCGCTCCATTCCAGGTCGCGCTCGGGCGGGGCCGTAAAGAGAATGAACAGCCGCAGCGTATCGGCGCCGTAGCGGGCCAGCAACGCATCGGGGCTATCGCCGTTGTTCTTGCTTTTGCTGATTTTCTCCACCGGCAGAATGGTCACGGCGTCGCCCGTGGCCTTTTCAAACGCCTTGCCGTCCTTAATTTCCACTTGGCTGGGGTACAGGTAGGTGCCGTCGGCCTTTTGGTAGCTGTTGCCCACCACCATCCCTTGGGTCAGCAGCGCGCCAAACGGCTCGTTGCCCACCGGGTAGCCGCAGTCGCGCAGCGCCTTGGTGAAGAACCGCGCGTACAGCAGGTGCAGCACCGCGTGCTCGACCCCGCCGATGTATTGATCGACCCCCTTCCCGGCCATCCAGTAACCAACCTTGGCTTTGTCCAGCGGGTCGGCGGCCGTGGGGCACAGATAACGCAGGTAATACCAGGAACTATCCATGAAGGTGTCCATGGTGTCGGTCTCACGCTCGGCCTGCCCGCCGCAGCTGGGGCAGCGGGTGTGCTTCCAGGTGGGGTGGTTGGCCAACGGGTTGCCGCTGCCGGTAAACTCAACATCTTCCGGCAGTTGCACCGGCAACGCTTCACGTGGCACCGGTACCACCCCGCAGCTGGGGCAATGGATGAACGGAATCGGGCAGCCCCAGTAGCGCTGGCGGGAAATCCCCCAGTCGCGCAGGCGCCAGTTGGTCACGCCGCGGCCCCAGCCTTGGGCTTCGGCGGCGGCGATGATGGTATCTTTGGCGGCGTCGGTCGCCAGGCCGTCAATCAACGGCGAGTTGATGGCCACCCCGGCCTCGGCATAGGGCGCTTCCTGCACATCGGTGCCGCCCGCCACCACTTCGACGATGGGCAGGCTATACTTTTTGGCAAATTCATAATCCCGCTCATCGTGCGCCGGCACCGCCATCAACGCGCCGGTGCCGTAGGTCATCAGCACAAAGTTGGCGATGTAGATCGGCAGTTCACCCCCCGTGAGCGGATGCACGGCCTTGAAGGGGGTTAAAAACCCTTGCTTTTCCGCTTTGTCGATAATTTCCTGGGCGGTGCCGAGTGCGCTGGCTGCGGCAATGAAGGCCGCCGCCGCCGGGTTCCGTGCCGCCGCCGCTTGGGCCAGCGGGTGCTCCGGCGCCACCGCGCAGAAAGTGGCGCCGTAAATGGTGTCGGGCCGGGTGGTAAACACCGTCAGCGGGGCCTCATAACCACCGGTCACCTTGAAGGAAAACTCCAACCCGCGGCTTTTGCCCAGCCAGTTTTCCTGCATGGTCTTTACCCGCGCAGGCCAGCCGGGCAGCGTGTCCAAGTCGGCCAGCAGTTGGTCGGCATACTGGGTAATTTTCATAAACCATTGCGGCAGCTTGCGGCGTTCCACCGGGGCGCCGCTGCGCCAGCCCTTGCCATCCACCACCTGCTCGTTGGCCAGCACGGTTTGGTCGACGGGGTCCCAGTTTACCAGGGCTTCGCCACGATACACCAGGCCTTTTTCATACATATCCAAAAACAGCGCCTGCTGGGGGCCGTAGTAGCTGGGCAGGCAGCTGGTCACTTCCTTGCTCCAGTCGTAGCTCCAGCCGAACTGCTGCATCACCTTCTTCATCTCGGCGATGTTGTTCAGCGTCCACGCCTTGGGGTGGGTTTTGCGCTTCATCGCGGCGTTTTCGGCGGGCAGGCCGAAGGCATCCCAGCCCATCGGGTGCATCACGTTAAAGCCGCGTGCGCGCTTGTAGCGGGCCAGCACGTCGCCCAGCGTGTAGTTGCGCACGTGGCCCATGTGCAGCTGGCCGCTGGGGTAGGGCAGCATTTCCAGGACGTAGTACTTGGGCCTATCGCCGCCTGGTTCGGCCAAAAACACATTCTTTTCAAACCACTTGGTTTGCCATTGGGTTTCAATCTCACGCGGGGTGTACTTGGGGGCTGGGGCGGGGGCTGGTGTATTCATGGGGCGAACTTTACGGGAAAAATGGGGAAAGACAAGGCTTAAACGCGCACCGCCCCCCTGGTGTGGGGGGCGGCATGTCGGTCAATAAAGTTTGACGGACTCGCTAAGGACGCGTTGAGTTCCTTCATAGTGGTAATGACGGAGGTAAACAGAAAACTGCTTGAACTCGATGTCAAAACCAATCCGGAGAACGTATCCTTTATTGAACTCTTCACTGCTGATGATGAGCTCGGCTGACCAGGGGTCAACACTATCAACACTCCAGTCAGTGAGTTTAGTTTCCTTTCCAAGGTGTCTATTGGCGATATTTATCGCCCTTTCGAACCAGAGGATTTCCATGTGAGCACCTATGTGGTTATACAAAACGGCAGCCCCCATGGGCGTACCGTATGGGGGAATGGGGCGAGGTCCCGATGAATGTATACTTAGGATTAGATGAGTTGATTTACAAGGGGGAATGGAAGGATTGCGGCTAAAGCCGCGTAACTGGCCCCTCCGTGGCCAGTTTTTGAACCGGCGCAAGCGCAGTTCAAATCTCCTCTATCCCCAGTTTTTAGAGAAAGCGAAACCCCCTGGCGGGGGCTTCGCTTTCTCTAAAAAACCATGGCTGGGGAGGAAGGATTGTCCCGCTGCCTACGGCGTGCGGTTCTTCCTATTCAAACTTGGCAGGAAATAGTTGGCTGGGGAGGAAGGATTCGAACCCTCGTATGGCTGGACCAAAACCAGCTGCCTTACCGCTTGGCGACTCCCCAACCGTTTGCCGCACCGG
>JADCGN010000012.1 GCA_020249005.1 Alphaproteobacteria bacterium | reverse complement strand
GCCAAGGCGGCCAGTTCGGGGGGCAATTCCGGGGCCGCCATACTGGGCTTGGCCGCCACCGTGGCCTGCGCCCGCGTGCCCCGCCGGGCTTGCTGGTGCTGGTAGGCGGTGGCCAGCGCCTCACCCGCCGCCGCGTTGGCGCCCTGCAGGGGGTGGTTCGCCCCCGCCCAGGGTTCGAGCGTAATACAGGGCACCGGGCAGGCCGGCACGCAGGCACCGCACCCGGTGCAGCGGTCGGCCAGCACGGCATGCACCTGCTTGGCCGCCCCCACCAGCGCCCCGGTGGGGCAAACCTGAAAACACGCCGTGCAGCCAATGCACGCCGCTTCCGCCACCAGCGCCACCCGTAACATGAAAATCCTTGGGCTTAGTTGCGCGCCGGGGCCGCCGTTTGGCCCAACGCGCTTTGCGCGGCCCCCAGCAATTCCGGCACGGTGTCTTCGGCGCCGAAAGGCTTGACCCCCGTGGCCACACTCAGGTGCAGGTTACGCCCCCCCGCCACGCACGGGGTTTGCGCCACCACCGCGGCGATGGCCGCGGCCCGCAGGTGGGCATTGTCGCTGGCGCGCACTTCATTCAGCAACACCGCAAAGGTGCCGCCTTGCAAGCGGGCCGCAATGTCGGTGGGGCGGATATTCTGGCGCAGCAAACGGGCCATATGGGTCAGCATCGCGGTTTCGGTGGCCTCGCCTAAGGCGGCGTAGGTGGCGAAATCCTGCACCCGGAACAGCACCAAGGCGTGGCTGCGGCTGTGGCGGCGGGCGGTGGCCAGGCTGCGTTCCAGCTCGGCTTCCAGGCTTTTTTGGTTGGCGAGGCCCGTCACCTCATCCAGCGGCGCTTGGGCCTGCAGCTTGGCCAGCAGAGTACTCTGCTCTTCGTACAGCGCTTGTAATTTTTTGAATTCGTTTAATAATTCCTCATACTGCTCGGCCAGCTCACCGGCCAGGGCGGCTTGATTTTCGCCTAAAATGCTGTGCGGACGCTTGACGGTGCTCATACCCTTTAAAGTATGGGATAACCCCGGGCTTTGGCAAGCTTTCCGGTACAGCCGCCCGCTCAGGCGCGGGCGGCGCGCAAGGCTTGCTTAAACTGGTACATGCGGGCATCGGCCAGCGCCAGCACGGCGGCGGCCTGCGGAGCTTCGGCCAAAGTGGCCACGCCCACGCTGGCACCCACCGTCAGCACGTGGCTTCCCCACACCAGCGGGGTGGTTTCAATCACGCTGCGCAATTCACGCGTTTTGGCGATGGCGGCGGCGGTCTCGGCCTCGCGCAGCACCACCACAAACTCGTCACCGCCTAAGCGGGCCACCACGTCGGTGCGGCGGGTGGCTTGGGTCAGCAGCCCGGCCACATGCTGCAGCACGGCATCGCCCGCGGCGTGGCCGTGGGTGTCGTTAATCGCTTTAAAGCCGTTGAGGTCCAGCAACAACACCGCACTACGGTGGCCGTAACGCTGCCAATTGGTGGCGGCTTCGGTCAACGCCGCCTCCACCGCACGGCGGTTTTTCAGACCGGTTAAGGGGTCGGTCCCCACCTCTTCCGCCAGCGCCCGCAGTTGGGCGGTGCGTTGGGCCAGCGTGGCCTCCAGCTCGGCCAGGCGGCCTTGCAGCTGCAGCACCACCGGTGTGGTGCCGCGGGAATACTTGGCCTTGCCGGTAAAGCGGTACACCTCGCCAGGGCGTTGGGTCATGAAGCGGCGGGCGGTGGTCATGGGGTTTCCCTTTCTCAGAAAAGAGTATGCACTTTGCGTGCCAACCCTAAAAAGCGGCCCCACAGGCCGCTTTTCAGGTTATCTTGAAGGCGGTTTAACGCCCTAAGCCCACGTACTGCAGCCCAGCTTCCGCCGCGGTTCGTGCGTCGAACAGATTGCGCAAGTCCACCAGCATGCTGCCGCGCATTACAATCTTGGCGGCGGCCAAGTCCAGCGTGCGGAATTCGTTCCATTCGGTCAGGATCACCACGGCATCCGCCCCACGGACGGCGCCCATGGCGCTGTCGGCATAGCTCAGCTGCGGCATCAGTTGCTTGGCGCGCGGCATGGCGGCCGGGTCAAAGGCTTGGATTTTCGCGCCGTTGTTCACCAATTCAGGCAGAATCGTCAGGGCGCTGGCATCGCGCATGTCATCGGTGTTGGCTTTAAAGGCCAAGCCCAGCACGCCCAGCGTTTTGCCGGATACAGTCCCGCCCAGCGCCTGGGTGATCTTGCCCACCATCGCCTGCTTGATGGCCTCGTTGGTGGCGATGGTTTCCTCCACCAGGCGCAGCTTCAGGCCGTGATCGCGCGCCGTCTTGGCCAAGGCGTTGGTGTCTTTGGGGAAGCAGCTGCCGCCGTAGCCGGGGCCAGGATTCAGGAAGCGCGGGGCAATCCGGGCATCCATCCCCATCCCCTTGCTTACCGCCAGCACGTCGGCACCGGCGGCTTCGCACAGCGCAATCAACTCGTTGATGAAGGTGATCTTGGTCGCCAAGAAGGCGTTGGCGGCATACTTGATCAGCTCGCTGCTGGCCCGGTTGGTGATGAACAGCGGGTAGCCTTCATCGGTAAAGGGCTTGTACAACCCTTCCACCATCGCCCAGGCACGGTCGTTCTCCACCCCGGCCACAATCCGGTCGGGCTGCATGAAATCCTCAATCGCTTCGCCTTCGCGCAAAAACTCGGGGTTGCTGGCCACATCGAACTGCGCCGCCGGGTTGGCTGCCCGCATGATCGCCTCAACCCGCGCCCCGGTGCCGACCGGCACGGTGCTCTTGTTGATGATCAGCGTATAGCCTTGCAAGTGCGGGGCGATCTGCTTGGCCGCCGCTTCTACGTGGGAAAGGTCGGCGCTACCGTCTTCATCCTGCGGCGTGCCCACGGCGATAAACACGGCGTCGGCCTGCGGAATCGCCTCCTCATAGCGGGTGGTGAACTTCAAGCGCCCGGCCGCCACGTTCTTCTTCACCAGCTCTTCCAAGCCGGGCTCGTGAATCGGGATGATGCCCTGTTCCTTCAGCGCCTTAAATTTGGGGGTGTCGAGATCCACACAGGTGACGGTAAAGCCCTTTTCCGCAAAGCAGGTGCCGCTCACCAGGCCCACGTAGCCGGTACCGATCATCGTGAGGTTGCGTGGCGTGGTCATGATGAATCTACCCTTTTCCTTCAATCAATAAGGCCCCCTACCACAGGCAAAAGTCTCTGCCAAGCAGCCTGGAAGCCTAAGGGACGGTGGGAATGGTGGTGATTTTTACGTTTCTTCGCAGCGCGCCAACCTAAAAGGAGATTGGCGCAAGCATACAGACGAGTATGTGCGGAACGGAGCGCAAGAAAAACGGAAAAAGCGCCCCAGTCCCGCCGTTCCTACAGCACGTAGACGAAGAGGAACAGCCCAATCCACACCACATCCACAAAGTGCCAATACCAGGCGGCGGCTTCAAAGTAGAAGTGTTGGTGGCGGGTAAAATCGCCCTTTTGCAGGCGCCAGTGCACCCACATCAGCATCAGGCTGCCGATCAGCACGTGGAAGCCGTGGAAGCCCGTCACCATGTAAAAAATCGAACCAAACACCCCGCTGGTCAGCGCCACGCCTTCATGGTGCAAATGGGCGTACTCATACACTTGGAAGCCCAAGAAAATCACCCCCAGTTGCCAGGTCAGGAAGGTGCCCAAAATGGCCTCTTCGCGGCGGTTATGCAGCAAGGCGTGGTGGGCCCAGGTAATGGTCGCGCCGCTGCTCAGCAGCAACAGCGTCATCAGCACCGGCAAGTGCACCGGAATGGCCTTGATGTTGGCGGGCGGCCACTCGGGGTTGTGGGTGCGCAGGTAAAAGTAGGCCGCAAAGAAGGCGGCAAAGAACATCACCTCGCTGGCGATGAAGAACACCATGCCGTAGCGCTGGGCCAAATCCTGTACCAACGGCACCATCCCCTTGCCGAAGCCGCGTGTTTTGGCGCTGCGGGTCATTTCCCAAAACCATTGGAAGGCCGCAGTGAGGGTGACCAGCAGGCCCAGCAGCAGCACCAGGTTGCCCACAATCGCAGGCTGCAGGTGCAAATGCGCAATCAGGCCAAAGGCCATCAACCCCGCACCGAGGCAAGAAATGGGGGGCCAGATGCTGGGGGCGGGAATGTAGAAATTATGGTCTTGCTGGTGGGCCATGGGGG
>JADCGN010000119.1 GCA_020249005.1 Alphaproteobacteria bacterium | reverse complement strand
CGCCCAATTGGTAGAAGCGGGTCGGCCGCGGCGCCAAGGTCAGCTGGAACTCACCACCGCCAGCTTCTTCGTTGGTGTAGGTGGTGCCTTCAAACGCCAACTCGGTGCGGATTTGCTCCACCCGTTGGCTCAGCTCACCAAAGCTGTCCAAGGCGCTGTTCAGCTTTTCAGCCGTTTGCGGGTCGTTCACCAACTTGCCTAGGGTGCCTTGTCCGCCGTTGATCTTGGCCATCACGTCGCGGATTTCCTTCGCCGCCAGGCCGATGTCGTTCAAGCTGCCCATTGCGCCTGCCAGTTGGCCGCTGCCTTCGCCGCCGCCGGCAATCAGCTGCCCCAAGGTGCCTTTGCCCTGGGCCAGGTCTTCGGAAATTTTCGCAAAGTTAGCAGCCGTCTTTTCCAGGTTGGTCATCAGCTGGCCGCTGTCACCGATGTTGCCGGAAAAGCTGGCCAAGCCATCGATGATCTGTTGCAACTTGGCGGCATTTTCCGGGGTACCGAGCACCTGGCGCAGCGTGGTGGTCATCGCCGAAAGGTCATTCGCCACCTTGGCAAAATCAGTGCCGGTCGCCTGGGCATCGGCGGCCCCACCGGAAGGAATCACCCCCACACTTTCCGCCAAGGCGCCGCCTTGGCCCAACGCACCGGCCGGCCCTGGTACCAGCGCCACAAAGCGTTCGCCGATCAACCCGTTGGTGGCAATCTGCGCCGTCACGTCGGCGGGCAGGGCCACATTGCGGCGTACGCTGAACTTCAGCACCGCCGTGCCGTTGCTTTGCAGCTGCACGGCGTCCACCTTGCCAATTTCCACGCCGGCCATCTTCACCTTGCTGCCTTCGGTGATGCCGTTCACGTCATTGAAGATCGAGGTCAGTTCCCGCATCGGGGCGCCGCTACTCCCCAACCCAAAACTGCCACTTTTGACAGAAAGCCAGGCCAGCGCACCCAGCGCCACCACCACCAACAAGCCCACTTTCAGTTCGGCGCTCATGCTGTTTGCCATGGGTGAACCCTTTCCTTCTCTCACTTAAACGGTTGTTGTAATCGGTCCCTCGGCGCGGCCTTCCACAAACTGCCGCACGTAGGGGTTGTTGCTCTTTTCAAAACTGCCGGCGGGGCCTTCGGCCAAAAAGCGTCCTTGGTAAAGGAAGGCCATCCGGTCGGCCAGCTTAAAGGCGCTGTGCATATCGTGCGTGATCACCACGCTGGTGCATTTCAGTTCGGCTTGCAATTTCAAAATCAGGTCGTTGATCACGTCGGCGGTGATCGGATCAAGCCCGGTGGTTGGCTCATCGTAGAGCACAATTTCGGGGTTGTTGCAAATCGCCCGGGCCAAGGCCGCGCGCTTTTTCATCCCACCCGAAAGTTCGGCGGGGAAGAGGTCGGCGGTGCGGCTGGCCAGCCCCACCATGCTCAGCTTTTCTAAAGCCACACGTTTGGCAGCAGGTTCCTTCATCCCTTGCTGCAGCAGGGTAAACGCCACGTTTTCCCAAACCGTCATGCTGTCGAACAGCGCGCTGTTTTGGAACAGCATCCCGCACTTGGCCATCAGCTTGGCATGGGCTTCCAGCTTGTTCACGTCGGGGGCAACCCCCAACACGCTCACGCTGCCTTGCTGGGGTTTCAGCAGCCCCAGGATGCACCGCAGCAGCACGCTTTTGCCGCTGCCGCTGCCGCCCAAAATCACCTGAATATCGCCTTTGGCAACGTTCAAGCTAGCGCCTTGCAGTACCACCTTGCTGCCGAACGCCAGGTGCAGGTTGTTCAGTTCAATTGCCGGGGCGGGAGCAGGGGCCATCGGTTACACAAACGCCGCCGTGATGAAGTAGTCGGAAACCAAAATCGCCACTGCACCGTACACCACGGCCCGGGTGGTGGCGGTGCCCACGCCCGCCGCACCGTTCCCGGCATTGAAGCCATGGTAGGTGGCCATCAAGCCTACCAAAAAACCGAAAGAGGCAGCCTTCACCACCCCCATCAACAGGTCTTCCGTGGTGATGGCGCTGTAGGCCGCGTTCATAAATGATTGCCCGTCAATCCCCAGCGAATTCACCGCCACAAACCAGCCGCCCAAAATTCCCAATGTATTGGCCAATACCACCAGCAGTGGCAGCATCAGCAGGCAAGCCAGCACGCGCGGCACCACCAAGTAACGCAGGGGGTTGGTCGCCAAGGTCACTAAGGCATCAATCTGTTCAGTCACCCGCATGGTGCCGAGTTCTGCAGCCATCGCCGCACCCACGCGGCTGGCCAGCATCAGTCCGGCCAGCACCGGGCCCAGCTCGCGGAGCATGGAAAGCGACACCAACCGCCCCACCTGCGTGTTGGAAAGCGGCCCGCCACCCAAGCCGTGGTAGCTTTGCAACGCCAACACCCCGCCGGTGAACAGGGCCGTCAGCAGCACCAGCGGAATGCTGCCCACCCCCACAAACACGCATTGGCTGGCCAGCGACGTCCGGCAGAAGCTGCGCGGCCCCATGGATTGCAGCAAACGCCCAGTAAACAGAGCCAGTGCGCCAATTTCATGGATAATCCACAGCACCGCACTGCCAAGGTCGGCAAAGGGGCGGAGCAAGACGTTGCGCATAAAGGGTTAATAT
>JADCGN010000118.1 GCA_020249005.1 Alphaproteobacteria bacterium | reverse complement strand
GGTACCACCACCGCCATCGGCCATACGCGCTGGGCCACCCACGGCGCCCCCACCACCACCAATGCCCACCCGCACGTGGGTGAATTTGGCCCCCATCTGCTGGCGGTGGTGCACAACGGGATTATTGAAAACCACGCCACGCTGCGCGAACACTTAAGCGCTGCCGGGGCCCGGTTTGTCTCCGCCACCGATACCGAAACCCTGCCCTTTGCCCTGGCCTATGCCTGCCAACAGGGGGTGGCCTCGGTCACCGCCGCGCTACAACAATTGCTGCCCACGCTGCACGGCAACTTTGCCGTGGTGGCGATGGCCCAAGGCGCCCCCGAGGAACTGTGGGGCACCCGCCGCGGCGCGCCGCTATGTGTGGGTTTGGGCGAAGGGGCCAACTACCTGGTGAGCGACCCGCTGGCACTGGCCGGCGTGTGCCACCGTTTCATCTTCCTGGAAGACAATGACGTGGTGCACCTTACACCCCACGCGGTAACGATTTTTGCCGCAGGCCAACCAGTGCAACGCCCGGTGCAAACCCTCGATCTTTCCGCTGAAGCCGGCGGCAAGCAGGGCTACAAACATTTTATGCTGAAGGAAATCCACGAGCAGCCCGCCGTGCTGGCGCGGATTCTCCAGGCACATACCGACCCAGCCAGCCTGCTGCCCACCCTGCCCCTGCCCGCCGCCGTGTTGCAAGCCAGCGCCATCAACCTTGTGGCCTGCGGCACCGCCTACTACGCCGGCATGGTGGGGAAATATTACCTGGAGCAACTGGCCCGCATACCCGTGAACGTGGACGTGGCGAGTGAGTTCCGCTACCGCAACCCGCCGTACAGCCCGGGTGGGTTGTTCATTGCTGTCAGCCAGAGCGGCGAGACCGCCGACACCTTGGCGGCG
Source organism: Alphaproteobacteria bacterium (assembly GCA_020249005.1). Lineage (GTDB taxonomy): Bacteria > Pseudomonadota > Alphaproteobacteria > UBA2136 > UBA6156 > JADCGN01. The sequence goes on along the minus strand of JADCGN010000118.1, from coordinate 17,370 downwards.
TTGGAACACGCCAAAGCAGCCGGGCAAACCATTCTGGTGTTCACCAATGTGCCTACCAGCAGCATGGCCCGCGCCGCCCACGCGGTGGTGCCGCTGTTGGCCGGGCGCGAAATTGCGGTGGCCAGCACCAAGGCCTTCAGCGCCATGGTCACCAACCTGCTGCTGTTTGCGCTGCAACTGGCGCTGCAGCGGCAGCTCCTCCCCGCAGCCGAGGCAAGTCGGGCCGTGCAGGCGCTGCGCGAACTGCCCACCCATCTGCAAGAACAGCTGGAGCACCCCCACGCCGTGCAACAGTTGGCCGCCACGCTGGCCAACTTGCCTGGCCGCAGCCTGCTCTATCTGGGGCGCGGCCTGTTGGCGCCGTTGGCCTATGAGGGCGCGTTAAAATTGAAAGAAATTTCCTATCTCCATGCCGAAAGCTACCCCAGCGGCGAAATGAAGCACGGGCCGATTGCCTTGGTGGAACCGGGGCTGCCCGTCATCAACCTGGCGGCGAGCAACGACGGCCTGTTTGAAAAGACGCTCAGCAACCTGCAGGAAGTCGCCGCCCGCCGGGGCGACGTGGTGCTAATCACCGACACCGTCGGGGCGCAACACTTGCCCGCCAACCTGCCGCTGCAGCTCATCACCGTGCCCACCGTGCACCCGCTGCTGTTGCCGCTGGTGTTCAGCATCCCGCTGCAGCAGCTGGCTTACTTCACCGCCACTGCCAAGGGCACCGATGTGGACCAACCCCGCAACTTGGCCAAAAGCGTGACGGTGGAATAGGCGGCGTGCGCCGTCAGGCAGGTGAATTACCAGGCAATCGGCGCAGCGGCGCCGGTGCTGCCCAGCGGCGTCATCGGCGGCACCGCAGGCGGTACATTTTCGGGCTGCGGGGCCGGTGGTTTGGCGGGCACCACCAGCTCGCTTTCCCCCACCGTTTCCGTGCCCGTGGCACGGGTCAGGGTGGGCTGCGGCACCAACCGCACGCGGGTGGTGGGCGTAGGGGCAGCTTCAGCGGCCGGGTTCCAGACGCGCACATCGCCGCGCTGCAGCTCGTTGGTGAAATTACGTGCGGTGGTGCGCACGGCTTCATCCACCAGGTCAATCAGCCGGGCTTCATCCATGCTGACCGAAGGGCTGCGGCCGTTGTAGGTTTGGCGGGGGCGGGTGTCTTCAAAACGGTAGCCGCGGCGTAGCACCACCTGGCTGTCGGGCCGCCGCGCCAGCGCTTCAATTTCCAACTTCACCTTATAACGGCCGAATGGGCCACTCCAAAAATTCCCTTGCAGAATTTCGGTGCGCAGCTCGCGGACGTCCAGCTCCACCTTGTAGTGCTTTTCGCTGCGTAGTTTGTAGGTCAGGTATTTCTCGTACAACGCCGCCAAACGGGTGGGGATGCCATCCAGCAAGGTGTCGGGGTCATACACATCAATGAACTGCTCATCCGGCCCGCGTTCCAGGCTGCGGGGGCGGCGGCTGTCGGTCAGGCGCACCAATTCCACGCTAAAATCACTGCGGGCAGCACTGGTTTCGAGCGGATGCGTGCCTTTCAAACCCCACGGACCGGTTTCATCGGGCGGGGTAAATTTTCCGCTGGGGCCGGCACACGCCGCCAATAGCAGGGCCAACAAGCAGCCGCTTAACGCCCGCGCGTATCGGGCACCGTTTGCGGCGCGCCGGCCAGCAAGGCCTGCGTGAATTGGGTGGCAAGTTGGCGCGCGCATTGGTTCCAGAGTTCCTGCCACAGCGTGGCGTCTCGCCCGGCGGGGGTCAAGGCGGCCAAGCCCGCGGGGGCACCTTCCGCGCCCGGCTGTGGCGCCGCCGCACCAAACATGCGGTTCATCAGGGCCGTACCGCCCTCCCCGCCCGTACTGCGGCCCACCACCATGCATTGCGCCGGGGCCTGCGCCACCACCCGGCGGCCTTCGTTGCGGTAGCTGGGGCCCACCCCGGGTTGGCTAGCGGCCAAGTCGGCCACCAGGCTCATGGCGTAGCTCTGGCCACTGTGCGTGGTTTCAAACTGGGTGACCCGAATCGCCAAATCGGCCGGGGTGCCACCCCAAATGCTGCGGGCCACTTGGCGGTTCCAGGCGGCAATCAATTTTTCCGCACCGAAGGCTTCCACGCTCATCAGCTTGGCATCGTCATCGGGCCGGGCGTCTTCCACCCGCACCACGCGGAAATCGTACGGCAACGGGCCCACCAAGTTGGGTTGGGAGGCGCAGCCGCCAAGGCCCAGCAACACGGCCCAGATGAGGTTTTTCTTGTTCATTGCCTAAGCTTAAAAGCCAATCGCCCGCTTGGCGAGCGACTTGCCTACTTTTGCCCCATCACCACGCGGTCACGCCCGGCCAAGTCGGGCCGTACGGCAATCTGTTGCCAGCCCTGCTGAGTGAACAGGCTCGCCACCGCAGCCGCCTGCGTATGGCCGATTTCCACCGCCAGCCACCCGCCAGGCACCAAATGGGCATAGGCTTGCGGCAGCAACGCATGGTAAGCTTCCAAGCCCGTGGGCCCACTCACCAGCGCGGTTTTCGGCTCCCAGTCACGCACGCCGGGTTCCAACGTGGCGTACTCGGCCTCGCTTAGGTAGGGCGGATTGGAAAACATGAGGTCAAATGGCCCCTCGACCCCCGCCAGCAGATCGGCCTGGTACAGCCTCACACGGCCCATCACGCCCGCCGCCTGCAAATTTTCCGCTGCCACCGCCAGCGTGGCGGGCACCAAGTCCGTACCCACCCCCTGCAGCTGCGGCCGTTCCAACAACACGCTGCCCAACAAGGCGCCGCTGCCCACCCCCACTTCGGCCACCCGCACGGTGCTGTCGGGTGGCAGGCAATCCAGCACCGCCTGCACCAGCACTTCGCTGTCCGGGCGCGGAATCAACACCGCGCGGTTCACCGCCCAATCCCGGCGCCAAAACGGCTGCTGCCCCAGCACATAAGCCAACGGCTCGCCGGCCAAGCGCCGCTGTAACAATTCTTGCAACCGGGTTGGATTATCCGCCGCCGCATGTAAAAAGAAGCCCTCACGCGGGGCCGGGTCTAGCCCCGCCGCCACCAGCTGGCGCTGTACCTCGGGCCAGGGTGGCAGCATGGCGGCCGCCGTTTAAGCCGTCTCGCCCAACGAGGCTAGCCGTTCCGCCTCATCGGCCCGTTGCAACGCGTCCAGCAGCTCCAGCAGGTTTTTGCCACCCGCCATCACGTCGGGCAGGTTGTGCACGGTCAGTTCAATCCGGTGGTCGGTCACGCGGTTTTGCGGGTAATTGTAGGTGCGGATTTTCTCGCTGCGGTCACCACTCCCCACCATGCTCTTGCGCGCGGCGCCCATCGCGGCGGCGGCTTCGTCGCGCTTCATCGCCAGCAGGCGGCTGCGCAGAATCTTCATGGCCTTGTCTTTATTTTTCAGCTGGCTTTTTTCATCCTGGCACGCCACCGCCAAGCCGGTGGGCAAATGGGTGATGCGCACCGCGCTGTCGGTGGTGTTCACGCTCTGCCCGCCGGGGCCGCTGCTGCGGAACACATCGATGCGGAGGTCTTTATCCTCAATCTTCACGTCCACCTCTTCGGCTTCCGGCAGCACCGCCACGGTGGCCGCGCTGGTGTGCACCCGGCCTTGGGTTTCGGTGGCGGGCACCCGCTGCACGCGGTGCACCCCCCCTTCAAACTTGAGCGCCCGGAACACGTTGGGCCCAATCACCCGGGCGATGATTTCCTTAAACCCGCCCATGCTGGCTTCGGCGGCATCCTGCACTTCCACCTTCCACCCCTGCACAGCGGCCAAGTTGCTGTACATTTTAAACAAATCACCGGCAAAGATCCCCGCCTCATCGCCCCCGGTGCCGGCGCGGATTTCCAGCATCACGTTGCGGCCATCGTCTTCATCCTTGGGCAGCAGGTGCTTTTTCAAGGTTGCTTCAAACGGGGGAATGTCGGCCAACAACGCATCGTACTCGGCCTGCGCCATGGCCTTCAGTTCCGGGTCGCTCCCCGCATCCTTCAGCAGCTGGGCGGCGCCCTCTTTATCGGCCAACATCTTAAAATATTTGTTAAAATCGGCCACCACCTCGCGCAATTCGGCATATTCGCGGTTCAAGGCCGTCATTTTGCCAATATCATTCGCAATATCAGGGCTTTGCAGCGCTTGTTCCACCTCGGCAAAACGCGCCACCAGGCGCTGGCCTTGGGCTTGCAGGGTCACAGAATCGGTCATAGCGGGTTCTCTACCCGCTTTCCCCCCTTGCGGCAAGGGCTTGAACGCCCCACACCAAGGAGAACGGCAGCAATGCCCGATCAACACTTTTCGTCCGGGGCTTCCCCGGATTTCCTTCCACCATGGCTTCAAAAGGAGTTATGCCATGAACCGCAAGAACATTGCCATCGCCGCCGCACTGGGCGTCGTGGGGGTCACCCTCATCGCCTTCCACGTCTACAATGGCGGGCGTCTCAGCACCGACCCCTTCACCTTCCTCAGCGGCTTTCTGAGTGAAATCACCAGCAGCGGACTTTTCTGGGGCTGGTTCTTCACCAGCTGGCCGATTGTGGCCATCGGGGCGACCATCGGCGCGATTTACGCGCTGAACCGCTCGGCCAAGCCGGTGACGGCCCCGGTCGACCACCCGGCTGTCGCCGAATTGGCCGCCCTGAAGGGCAAGGTGACCACACTCAGCAACCTGAACAAGGTGTTGCTGGGATGGAGCTCGGTACCAGCCACCATTGACGAAACCATCCGCATGACTATGGAGGGGATCGCCAACGGCAAGGCCGAAACCAAGGCACTCGGGCTGCTGGACGCCACCTTCGCCAGCTTCGCTGGCTTGCCGACCACGGCAGAAGGCGCACGTGGTGCGATGTTCGCACATGTGCAGGGTTCCGCACATGTGCAGGGCACGCTACGCAGCGAAAATGAGCACCTGAAGGCAACCTCGCAGAATTTGCGCGAGAACCTGAAGGATTACGAAACCGCCATGGCGAACAGCCGCACGACGATCGCCGACCTCCAGGCCACACTCGCCGCGCAAATGGCCAAGGAGGCGGAAGTCCTCAATATCATGCGCGACCTTGTCAAGGCCAGCAAAGCGGGAAATTCGGCCAAGCTTGCCGAGGCAACCGCCAAAGCCGAGGCGCTGGAAAAGGAGGTCACGCGATTGACTTCCCTGACCCAAGCAGCCATCGGCGGCCTCAACCAGCAGCAGCGGCAGCAGCCCCACCAGGGCCCGCGGCCGAACCCGAACCAGGGGCAGCCGCAGCCGGCCAACCCCTGAACCACGAACGCCGCGGGCGGGAGAGCAATCTCCCGCCCGTTGGCATTTTGATACGGCAGTTGTTAGACTGACCCCACGCCGTGGCGCGCGGCGTAGTCGAGCAGGATTTTATACGCCACGTTGATCCGTTTGGTCATTTCGGCGGCGTCGGCCGCCTTGTTCACGTCGGGGTGGTATTGCTTGGCCAAGCTTAAGTAACGCGGCTTCAGCTGGCTTTCGGTCAGGGGTTGTTCGATACTAAAAATCCGGCAGGCGGCCTGCACGTCGGCGGGCAGCTTGCGGTGCATGCGTGGGCTTTCGCCGTTCAGTTCCCGCGCCAAACGGCTGTTGAAGAAGCCGTAAAGGTCATTCGCCGACTGAAAGCTCTGTTGGGTGCTGCGGCCCTTCAGGCCATCATCCCAGCGCGGGCGCTGCCAGCTGGCGGTCGGTTCCTGCAGCGTATAGATTTCCCCTTCGGTAAAGCCCTCGAGGCCGTTCCAGCGTTTATTGAACTCCTTGATGTGCTGGGCGCAAAAATACTGCCGCAGCGACAGGTCGCGCGGGTTTTTCGGCGCCGGAAAGGTGCCTTCCGCCGTACAATCGGGCCAACAACACGGGTGCATATCTAAAGCGTTATGGGGGAAAACAGCACGCTCGGCAAGGCCGGGTAGGCCAACGCCACCGCCCACCCCAGCAACAACGGCACGCCCAAGGGTAACGGCCGGCTGGGTGCCAACCAGGCCGCCGGCAACCACAGCAAGCAGCCCACGGCCAGCGCCGCCAGCGCCGGTAACGGGCCCAAACAGGCTACCAAGGCGGCCAACAACTTCAAATCCCCTTCCCCTAACACCAGCCCTTGCCGCGGCCAGCGGCGCCCGGCCGCTCCCACCAGCCATAAGGCCAACCATACCAGCAGCGTGGCCAGCAGGTGGTCGCCCAACGCCACCAGCAACCCCACTGCCAGCAGCGGGATGGTGTAGATATTGGGCAAGGTGTAGATGGTGAGATCCAACGCCATCAGCCGGGCAAACACCAGGGCCATTACCACGCCAGCCATGCCCCACGCGGGCCAGAGCAGTACCGCCAGCACCAACGCCAACGCCCAGGTCAGGCGGCGGGTATGACGCGCCGGCAAGAGCCCAGGCAACGCGGCTTCGGCCACACCCGTGGCCTGTTCCCACGGGGTAAGAAAAGGGCGCGACGACATCGGCGCTACTCGCGCTTGGTCAGGCAGTTTTCGCCGTTGCTGAAGCATAGGCTGGCGGTGAAGGGCGGCTCGGTCCGGCCGGTAATGTTGGTGTTGAGTTGTAGCACCCGGCCCCACGGGTCTTGCGCCAACACGGCGGGCAGGCCTAAGTCCGTCACCAAGCGCTGCATATCTTCCAAATTGCCGCTGGAATAGTTGGGCTTTTGCAGCACCTGTTCCTGGTAGTAAACCACGCCGGCGGTGTCGTCGGCATCGGTGCGGGGGTAAAAATTGAACTGCTGCCAACTCTTGCCGTTTTCACCCGTGCACCACGCGGGCTTATCCGCACCGTTGCAGGCCGTTTGGGCTTCCAGGTAGCCTACGGTTTCGGCATTTTCCAGCCGGTCGATAATTTGCGCTGCTTGGTCTTGATACGTCACCAACCGGTTGAGGTCGATATCCCGGCTGGTAAACTTCACACCCAGGTCATCCTTTTGCAGTTCCCAGGCGGCAAACTCCTCGGCACTGTTGAAGCCACCGGTGTCATCCACCGCATTTTTGCCGCGCGAGAAAACCACGGCCAGCTGCATGGTCAGCGGCGTATCCTCCACCCGCACCGACACGGCCAGATGGTAGTATTCCCAGCCGTTGCCCCAAGGGTCTTTACGCAGGCTGGGGTCGGTGAGAATGCTTTCCCGAAAGAGTTCTTCCAGACTTTCGGGCAGGCGATTGATCCCCACCGTGTTGTAGTACTTCGCCAAGCCTTCGCGAATCGCCGTCGCTTGGGCTTCGGCCAAGTCGGTCTTTTGGCTTTCCAAGCGGCTCATCATCTGCCAGCCGCCCACTCCCGCCAGAATCGCCATGATGATCAGCGCCACGCGGGCATCCATCCCAAACATGGCCCCACGTTGGCCGGCATGGGCCCGTCGGTGAGTGAAGATAGGCTTCATAAGCTGAGTATGGCGCAGCATCGGTTAGTTCTTCAAGCTTAACGGCAATTCACGCGTGTAATCCCAGGGGGTCGTGAAGCTTAGCGTGGCGCTTTGGCCATCGGGAGTAACGCTGTAGCCAAACCGCTGCCCCCATGCGTCACGCAAATTTAACCGTCCTTGCAGCGTGGCAAAGGCGGCCTCATCGGGGAAGCGCATGGTGGCCGCATAATAGGCAAACACCTGTTCGGCCAAGGCATCCATCCGCTTGGTGCTGGTCAGCACCTGGCGTTCGCGCACGGCCTGCAGATTGGCCAACACCGTGGGCCCACCTTGCCCCACCTGCTGCTGTAAGGCTGCCGCACTTTCCACCCGGCCCGCCGCCGCCCGGGCAAAGCGGTCATCGCCGGCGGTGAGCGCCACTTGCGTCTTGCCGACCCCAAACACCCCCGGGGCAGTCTCATCCGGTTCATCGGCGCGGGTGGTGGCCAACACCGTATTGCCCCCGCGGGTTTGGCTGCCCACATTGGCGAAGGCGCGCGCCCGCTGCAGGGCGTAATCGTCGGAATAGCCGCTGGCATCTTCGGTCAGCACCGCAAACTCCAGCGCATTGGCCAGCTCTTGGGCTTGGGCGCGGTCTTGTTGGGCCTTACGGGCTTGCAATTCGGCCAGTTCCGCCTTGGCCCACTGCAAGGAAAGCGCGCTGAACACTGTCATTCCCAGCAGCAACCCGGTCATGAAGGGGCTCATGCGCGTGCCACCGCCTGGCCCTTAATACCGGTACCGCATGGTTAGGTCGTAGGGGCGCCCCGCCACCTCCACCACCACCTTGCGGGTTTGAATCTCCTTCACCACCACCGGCAGGTTCAACGCTTGCTGCCCCAGCAACGGATTGGCGTTGCGCGCCGCCGCATAGTCCGCCAGAGTTTCCTCGTAGGCCGCGGTGTAGGCGGCTTGGCTGGCGTCATCAAAGGTTCCTACAGCAGGCATTTCGGCCCCCACCGCCCGAATCACCTCACTATCCGGCACCGCCAACGGCACACGCATCAGGAAGCTGCTGCCTTCGCCGTAGCGCCCGCCATTAATCACGGCATAACGGTCGGGTGAGGTCACAATCGCTTGCAACGTAAGGGTATTCACCACGTTGCCCAAATCGTAGCGGGCAGGGTCGGGTTGCCAGTTGGCCAGGGTGGCGGAAATCACGCCGGCCAGCGTGGCGCGGAATTCGCTCAGGTCGGGCACCGTGGGGCTGGCATACACCGGCAGCGCGTTGGCCGCACCCAGCAGCACCGTCATGCTCACCGTTGTTTCGTCCTCGGTCAGTCGCAGTGTGCCGTCGGTGACCGGACCGTTGGTCTGCAGCCGCAAAGGGTCCGGTACGCTGTCATCGGCGCTCAGTGTCAGCAAGGTGGGCAGCTGAGGCGTTGGCTCACCATTGCGGGCAGCACGGGCGCGGGCCTCGGCCAAGGCTTCATCGCGGGTAAAGGCAAAGTCGGGCTGGCCGGTGAAAGTGCGCGGCCACTCCAGTTTCAACACGGTCTGCGCCACGGCTGGCACCGCGAGCATCAGCAACACACTCAGGAAGGCCGCCAACTTACGCATTAGAACAACGTCCCCGGGTCATAGGCATAGAGAAACCCTTCAATCAGCACCATCCGTAAGCCCGGGTCGGTGCCGCGCGGCGGCTGGCTGCAGTTCAGGCAATAGCGGGTAGGCACGAAGCCGGGCAAGGCATTCATCCGCTGCAGCAAGGCACTGGCCTCGGCCGCCGTGCTGGGCCCGCTGATGCGGAAGGTATAGCGGAACAACGCCCGGTTGCCCCGCACTAGCGGCTGGCCTTGAAAGCGCCATTCCAGCCGGGGCGCACTGATTTCCAGCACGCGCTCCAGGTTAAATTTTTGCGCATCACCGTTCACAATACTGATGCGGCGGATTTCGCGGATCCGCTGCTGCAAATCCTTCCCCTCATCACGCTTGTCCAACGCCTCGGCCAGGGCAGCCTCACGCTCGGCCTGCGCACTGCTGTTGCTGGTGTATTGGTACGCGCCGTACAGCAGGCTGAAAATCAGGATGGATACGCCAATCGTAAACCGAATCATGGCTGACCTCCGGTGGCCATCGTGCCCAGGTTCTGCGTGGCGGAAACTTCCAACGTTGGGGCCAAGCTGCTCGGCAACTGGGGTTTCAGGCGGTTATATTCGCGTAGCCATGGCGCCAACATCACCAGGCCTTCCAGCTTAAAGCCGGTGGTGCTGGGCGGTTTACGCACCGCATGCAGCAACGCGGAGTTGAGGATGAAACCCCGCGCCGCCGGTTCTTGCTGCAGCCAGCCGTTGTAGGCGTTGTCCGGCATCGTCAGCGTCAGCAGGTAGCTGTCGGGCACCGCATTGGCGTCGGGCACTTTCAATTCCATCTGGGCAATTTGCAAGCCGCTTTGCTGCACCGCGCGGTTGGCATCCTTCACTGCCAAGGCAAACAGCGGACGCCGCGCGAACATTTTTTCCTGTTCGGTCACTGCCCGTTCCAAATCGCTGAACTGCCCGCCGCGCGGGATCTGCTGTTGCACCATATCCAACTGGTCGGTCACGTTCTGCAGGCTGCGCCCTTGCCACCAGAGGCCAATCCCCATCAGCACCGCCACCACCAACCCAGCCAGCAGCATATGGTTGCCATAACGCTCCTGCAGCGTGGGTTCGTTCAACCAGGTGCCGCGGGCCAAAGGCAGAGCCCGCAGGCTATGGGCCGTAATGCGCTCGCTTTGGGGCAGCAGGCTGGTATCCCAGTTGGTGAACACATGGGCCCGGGTGGTGCGTGGGTAGCCGCGCAGCACCTGCTCCACATCGCGGTTCCAGCTGTTGCTGTTGATCGGCAGCACGTAGTTATCCTTGCTGTCCCAATGGAACAGGCAATCGGCGGCCACCAGCATGTTTACGGTGTTAGGCGCGGCGGGTGGCATCCGGCAAAAATCGAGCAACGCCACCCCTTGCAACACGCTTGCTGCGGCTGCCGGCGTGGGGGCACCTTCCTCTTCCCCCAGCAAAAAAGGCAGCGGCGGTACCGGCTGGCCATCCAGCCCGCGCGGGGCAAAGAACACCAAACCCAAATGCTTCTTCATGGTGTCGTCCAACATTTCCACCCAGGTGTCGTTCCACACCGGCGTGGTCTCGCCCTGCAGCAGCAACTCCGATTTGTTCAACCCCACCACCAGCAGGTGGCGGAATTGTTCGCCCAGCCGGGGCCCATCGCCCACTTGGGGGGCCCGTTGCAAGGATTTTTTGGCTTGCGCCACCCAGCCCATAATCTGCGGGCCAAATTCCCGCCAGAGGGGATCCAGGAATTGTTGCAGCGCGCCCCACTGCGTGGCCACCTGGCGGCGCAGCTGCGGAATCTTTTCTTCCACTTGCTGTTTGAATTGGGGCGGGAGGTCGAGCGGCATCGGCTTACCCTTGCGCCAACACGATGCTGAGCATATCACACATCATCACCGCCCCACCCAACACCCACAGCAGGGCGGAAAACACCCCCACAAAGCGGCTGTGCGTATCGTTCAGCATGCGCTCCAGAATGGTGTGGGCGTGCTGCATCCCTTCAATCAGCACGTCATTCACTGTGCCACTGGTGGGCGCGTAGTTTTCCGCCACCGCCACCGGGGTTACAATCAGTTCCGGAAAGCCGCTTTTCGTCATCGCCTGCGCCAAGGTGCCCCCGGTGGTGATGGTGTGGTTGAACTGCTCAATCCGGCGCTTGATGACCGTATTGGTGGCCAAACCTTCCATAATCGGGATCAGCTGCTTGGGCTTCACCCCGCTGGCGATCAGGTACGGAAAGTACAGCAGCATTTGCGTGTAGGTGCGGTACATCAGGTAACGCCCGTAAATCGGAATCCGTAGCTGCAAGGTGTGCAACGTGGTGCGCCCCGCCGGGTTGCTGTTGAGGCTCCACATCACAAACAGCGCCACCAGCAGGCAGCCCACAAACAGGTACCAGTAGTGGGCGCCGAATGCGGTCACGTCCATAATCCCTTGCGGGATCATGCCCATCGGCTTGCCTTGCGCCTCACGCACCTTGGCCATGATCGGCAAAGTATTCAGCCCGGTGTTGAACACCGACACCAACGACAGGCACAGCATCAGGAACGGCGTCAGCAATTCGGCCAACCCCGCGCGCTTGCTCTGGATCGCCTTGTCTTCCAGCACCCGCAGCACTTCAAAACTTTTTTGCATGTTGTTGGCGGCTTCACCGGCTAAAATGGCGGCACGGTGCATGTCGCTGAACATTCCACGCTCGGCCAGCATCGCCGCGGAAAGCGGCTTGCCTTGGCTCACCTTCTGCGCCAGCCCGCTGATCGCATTGGCGACGTCGTCTTTCTGCTCGGCGCGGAAGGCTTTGGCCACGGCGCGTAAGGCATCGGCCGTGGTTTGCCCGGTCTTCATCATCATCGCCATGAAGAAAAAGAACCGTTCGCGGTCGCGCGGTTCCAGCGTGGCGCCGCCCAAATTACCGGAGAGTTTCAAGGTCAGCACTGAAGAATCTTTCCAACTCATCCAGGCTGGTGATGCCAGCCTGCACATGGCTGAGCCCTTGGGTCAGCATGTCTTTCATCCCGGCGGCGGCGGCCTGTTCGCGCACCACCTCAATCCAATCAGGCCGCAGGCGATTGCCGGCCCACACGTTGCGGCTGATTTCCCGGCGCCACACTTCCAACACCTCTTCCATCGCAATCCGGCCGCTGTAGCCACGGTGGTGGCACAGCTCGCAGCCGTTGCGGTTGGGGCGGAAGATGGCATCGCCGCGCTTAAAGCCCACGTCACGAATCGCATTCATGCTGTCGGCCAGCTGTTGGTCCAACTCGTACGGCACGCGGCACTTGGGGCACAGGCGGCGCACCAGACGCTGGCTCACCACGCCGCGCACGTTGCTGAAAATCAGCTCGGGCGGCACGCCGCGTTGCAGCAAGCGGTCAAGCGTCATGAAGCTGTCATTCGCGTGCATGGTAGTGATCACCAAGTGCCCTAAGTTCCCGGCGTCAATCACCCGGCGGGTGTCTTCGGGGCTGCGCACTTCCCCAATGTACATGATGTCCGGGTCGAGCCCCAAGGCGGCGTAAAGAAAACTTTCTAAGTTCACGCCCGCGCTCAAATCCTCTTCGGTCTGGATGACGTTCTCCATCCGCTCTTCAATTTGCTTTTCGTAGGCGATCACGTTCTGGCCGGGGCGTTGGCCGCGCCGAATCATCAAGCGGCAGGCGGTGCTTTTCCCTTGCCCGGTCGGCCCGGCAAAGATCACCACGCCTTCTTCAAACTTCATCAAGTTGTCGATTTTCTCGATGCTTTCCGGCTGATAGCCGAAGTTCTCCATTTGCCCTTCAAAGGGGCGCAGAAAACGCATCGCAATCTTGGCGGTGTTTTCCAGCGTAATCGGCTGCGTGGTGTAGCGGATATCCACATTCTGGCGGTTGCTCAGCTCAAACGTCATTCGGCCATAGAGCGGCTTTTTAAAGTTTTCGGCACTCACGCCCGCCATGTGGCGCAAGCGGCCCACCACCCGGTCGTACACCTCCATCGGCAATGCCACCAGCTCTTCCAGCTCGTTGTCGATGCGCGCCATCACGGTGGGTTTGCGGTTCAGGATTTCAATGTGCAGGTCGCTCGCGCCGTTTTTGTAGGCGGTGCGGATAATCTCATCCACCAGGTTGATGATCGCGTCATCGTTACCGGCATTCAGCTGGGCATAGGCGTTTTCCACCAAGAACTTTAGGCTATGGCCTTCGCGCTTGTTCATGCGCTCGATCGCGCTCTCAATCGCCTTGGCGCTGGCCCACACGAACTGGTGGGTGTTCTTGCGGTTGCGCAGCAGAATTTCGCTCTGCAGGCGTTTGTTGGGCAAGTCGGCCGCGGCCCACAGCACCTCGTTGCGGCCCAGCTCAATCGGGCATGCGGTATAGAACTGCAAAAAGGCCCGATCGATCCCCTCCACCTGGTGCGGCGTGACGCGCGCCATTTCTTCGTCGTTCTTAATCGGAAAATCGTACGCCACCGCCTTGTAACGGGCTTGCTGGTTGGGGCTGAGCTTGCCCGCTTTGCCAAGCGCTTCAATCAAGGCGTCGGGGTCTTTCTGCACGGCCACCGGCAGGTTGTGCAGGTCGCCCAACCCTATCACCCTGTCGGCAATCATCAGGTCGACAATGTCAACTTGCCCAGCCATATGCGCAAACGAAGCCTTTCGCTTGCGCCCAGCATAGCCAAAAACGGCCACCGCTTCACCCATCACCCCCCAAACGGGCCAGAGGGGTGTGGCAAGCCCGCCAGGCCAGATTGACCGGGGCAAACGGAAATGTAGGATAATTGCATCACCCCCCAGCCAATTGGGTTCGCAGCAACTTGCGAAACGACCGGCAGTTTTTTTAGGATGTAAAAAAATCATAAAAGTCTTTCGCTATGTCCTTGCGTCTACTTACCTTACAAATTCTTGCAATCATTTTTTTAATGTTAGGCCTGATGGCGAGCCGCCTTTACGATGCCTGGCAAACCGAACGGGCCTTGGAGCATCTTCAGGTGGATTACAACCTAAGAAAATTGCTGAATATCGGCACGATTGAGATGTCCCTCGAACGCAGCGTGGTGCAGGTCACACTCAATTTGCCCGACCCAATTGCCCCCCAATTCCGTGCCCTGATTGATCAGCAACGCCAAAAGAGCAATGAGCTTTTGAATCAGCTCGATCAGGCGACCGCCAGCCGTGGGGAAGAACGCCTCAACAGCATGTTCCTCGACCCCTTGCGTAACACCCGCGAACAAATCAACCAGCTCCGCAGCCGTGCCGATGCGGCGCTTCAGCTGCCGCAAACTGAACGCGAAAGCGCAATCGTCAGTGAATGGCCGCGCGATATTCCCTATTTCATCGGCTATCTCAACAGTCTGCGGAATGTGCTCAGCACGCCGGGGGTCTCTATCCCGCCGGCGGTTGAGGCCTTGAGCAATATCATTCAAGAAGGCTGGCGCGTCCGCGAAATGGGCGGCCGTGACCGTACCATTATGGCGATTGCAATTGCCAAGGGCACACCGATTGGCGAAACCGACCTGGCCTTTATGCAGCGCATGCACGCCGAAGCCCTGCAGGCCATGAAGTTCCTGGAAAATTACCAGGAATTGCCTGGAATTCCGGCCACTGTGGTGGCGCAAATCAATGCCATTGAGCGTGAGTACTTCCAAACCTACGGCAACCTGCGTGAACAAATCATCAAGGACGCCGCGTCGCCAGCCCCCAACTACCCTGCCACCTTCGAAGCCTTCTTCACCCAAAGCAGCCAGGCCTTAGCGCAAGCCGAAAAGCTGGTGGAACTGGCCGCCCAAGAACGAACCACGCTCCTCAATCAGGCGATTGCCAACCAAACTCATATCTTTTGGGCCTGGCTGGCCGGGATGATCTTCACCTTGGTGCAGGGCCTGCTGATTGCCTTTTATCTCCCGGCCCGCGTGGTGGCGCGCCTAGCCAAGATCATCAACGTGGTCACGGCCGTCAGCCAGGGCGACTACCAACAAAACCTCAGCCAACTGAAAGGCAAAGATGAGCTTGGGCGCTTGGCCAACGGCATCGATATCCTGCGCCAAGCCGGGGCCGACAAGGCCCGCCTGGAAGCCGAAGCCGCCGCCCAGGCCGAACTGGTGAAGCAGCAGTTTGCCCAACGGCTCAACAGCCTCACCGAAGAGGTGATGGGCAGCACGCAAGAGCTCAACACCATGGCCAGCACCATTGCCAGCGCCGCCAATCAGCTCTCTTCCACCGCCACCAACCTTACCGGCAAGGTGCAACTCACCTCCACCACCACCCGCACGGCGGTGGAACGGGCCACCCAACAAAGCGCCCAAGCCACCCAGCTGACCGAAGCCAGCAAGCGAATCGGCGAAATTGTGGTGATGATCCGCGACATCGCCGAACAGACCAACCTGCTGGCGCTCAACGCCAGCATTGAAGCGGCCCGCGCGGGTGATGCCGGCCGCGGCTTTGCCGTGGTGGCCGACGAAGTGAAGAAGCTGGCCAGCGCGGCGGGCAATGCCACGCAGGAAATCACCGGGCAAATCCAGCTGATTCAAGAAGCCTCCAGCGGTACCGTGCAGGCGCTGGGGATGGCCACCGAAACGCTGGGGGAAATCGACCAAACCCTGGCCAACATTACGGCCGCAATGAGCGAGCAACAAAGCGCCACCGGGGAAATCTCGGTCAACCTGCAAGGGGTGCAGGATAACGCGGGCAAAATCGCCAGCCAAATTGCCGACCTGCGCCAGGCCAAGCTGTAACGCCAACGCCCGCCACCTGGCCCCCGCCGCCCCCAAAGGGCAAGGCGGGGGCCAAGTTTTTGGGTTAGGTTGCGGGCTTAGGTTTTTGGCCGAGGTTTTTTGGGGCCCACCGTTGACAAACCACGCGCCCCCCCGTAAGAAACCCCTCGTGGAGCGCGGGAGTAGCTCAGGGGTAGAGCATCACCTTGCCATGGTGAGGGTCGAGGGTTCAAATCCCTTCTCCCGCTCCAATGTCTTGCCAAAGGCAAGCTTATCAGAAATCAAAAATCTGAGCATCGCGTAAGATTTTATAGGGCCGTAAGGCCCATTTGTTTCGCCCTTGCGGCTTCGAGAGAAATCCCCTAAAACCGCCCCGGTGCCCATGTAGTCCAACGGCAGAGACAGAGGACTTAAAATCCTTCCAGTACCAGTTCGAATCTGGTCATGGGCACCATGCGACTCAAAACCGCGCAGCACTTTCAGATCGAGCGAAGCTCAATCTGATCATGGGCACCATGCTACTCCAAATCACGAAGTTCCTTCAGAACAACGCGCAGCGTAATCTGGTCATGGGCACCATGTTTTAACATTAAGCAAGCGGCGATAAAAAAAGGCGCCAGCAAGCTGCTGGCGCCTTCTCTTCCCTCTTGCGAGAGGCGGTCGGCAACGAGAGGGCATAGGACTCATCAATTGCCGACCTGATGCGGAAGCCTTGTCTGGGACGTTTTGGAAGCGTCTTCCACTTCCGCATGTTTCAAATGCGTTAAAATGTTACTGAAACCTTGTAAAATAAAGTATGCAAATCTTTCCAGAGAGTCAAGAGCTTTCAACACGTAAATACATGCAGCGAAGTGCTCCACCGCCACAGCGCGCGCTCAGATGACGATGATTTTTAGGTTTCTTGTGCAGGGTGGCGGGGCGACGTGTACAAACCAGTACACGAGACCCGACGCACCAGCAAAAACCTAAAAAGCGCGGCAGCTGGGCGTGCGCCCTAAGCCGCGTTTTTCAGCGCATTCAGCGCACTCCCCGCCTTAAACCACGCAATCTGCTCGGCGTTGAGCGTGTGGTTGAGCGTGATCTTGACGCTGCTGCCGTCGGCGTGCGTCACGGTACATTCCACCGGCTTGCCGGGCGCCAGGGTGGCCAGACTGTGGAAGGTGAAGCGGTCGCCCTCTTCAATCAGGTCGTAATCGGCCCCGTTGGCGAAGGTGAAGGGCAGAATCCCCTGCTTCTTCAGGTTGCTTTGGTGGATGCGCGCAAAGCTGCGGGTGATCACCGCGCGGCAGCCCAGCCAGCGCGGGCTCATCGCCGCGTGCTCGCGCGAACTCCCCTCGCCCACGTTTTGGTCGCCCACAAACACCCAGCCCTGGCCTTGGGCTTTCAGCGCGCGGGCTTTTTCGGCCGGGGTGACTTCCTTGCCTTCCCAATTCACCTTGCCGGCGCTGCCACTAAAGGCATTCACCGCGCCCAGGTACATGTTGTTGGAAATGTTATCGAGGTGCCCCCGGTACTTCAGCCACGGCCCGGCCGGGCTGATATGGTCGGTGGTGCACTTGCCCTTGGCCTTCATGATCAACGGCAGGCTGGTGTAGTCCTGGCCGTTCCAGGCGTCGAACGGGCGCAAAATCTGCA
Organism: Alphaproteobacteria bacterium; assembly: GCA_020249005.1. Taxonomy (GTDB): domain Bacteria; phylum Pseudomonadota; class Alphaproteobacteria; order UBA2136; family UBA6156; genus JADCGN01. The sequence goes on along the minus strand of JADCGN010000118.1, from coordinate 117 downwards.
GCCGGTCACTGGTGGGGGCCACCTGCACCTCGGCCTGCTTACCCCCCTTGGGCGCGGCGTAGCCTTGCTCATCGGGCACAAACCCGCCGCTCGGCACTTCGGCCACCGGGGTCGGGG
>JADCGN010000117.1 GCA_020249005.1 Alphaproteobacteria bacterium | reverse complement strand
GTGCCGCTGAGGCTGGGGAGCGAAATTTCCAGCACTTGGCCGCTGCGGGTTTCAGGCGTTTCGTAGGTTTTAGAGTTAAGCTTGTAAAAATCTTCCAGCTGTGTGCCGGTTGGCGTCGCTTTGCTGGGTTGAGGTTCCAGCGTGGCCACCGCCAGGTTCAGCGTGGCATCGGCCATCGCCAACTGCGGCTGGCTGAGGCTGGTGGGCACGGTGGCCACCTTAATCAGGTCGGCCAAATTCCGCACCGCCAAATCCTGCATCATCTCGCGTTCAAACTGCGCCGGGGTGCGGCCCAGCTGAGCCAAAGCGGCCCGGTATTGGGCGGCATCAAACTGCCCGGCTTGGTTTTGGAAGGGTGGCAGGGCGGCGATTTCTTCCTGCAAACGGCGGGTAGCCGGTTGCAGGTGTAGGCCTTCGGCGGCTTGGCGCAACACCGTGCGGGCCACCGTTTCGGCCATGATTTGCTCAGCCACTTGCAAGCCTTGCAGTTGCTCAGCCGTCGGGGGGCTGCCCAGCGCTTGCTCGAGCTGCCGGCTGCGGGTTTTGTATTGCTCTTCCAGTTCCAGTAACGAAATATTCTGACCGTTGATGGTCAGGCCGTGGGGGCTGCGCTGGGCATGCAGAAAGCTTTCAATCCCCCAGGCGCCGAACGCCAGAATGAGAACAAACAACAGGCCTTTGGCCGCTTTGGTGGCGCCGAATTGGCGGAAGGATTCCATCATCATGCGCGTGTTGTGCCATGGGCCAAGCGGAATGGCAAGTTTGGGCGCCTGCTTGGGTGGCAGGGCTCTTGCCCCCAAGGCGGGCTGCTGCTACAAGCGCCTTTATGTTGAATATTCTTCTGATTCTGAACACCTGTGTGGCGGTGGCCTTGGTCATCCTCATTCTGCTCCAGAAAACCGACCCGGCCGCGGGCGGCATGTTCGGCGGCGCCGGTGGCACCACGCAAACCGTGGTACGCAACCCGTTGGCCCGCCCAACCGCCTATTTGGCGGCCGCTTTCATGGTGTTGAGCCTGATGCTGGCGGTGGTGGCCAAGGGCGGTGGTAAGGAACACGGCGCGAATGACTCGGTGATGGCCGACGCGGCCTTGCCCGCCCCCGCCGCCTTGCAACCGGCGATGCTGCCGGGCACGGCCATTACGCCAAGTGTGCCATTACCGGCCATGGTGAGCCCGGCCGCCCCAGTGGCCCCAAGTGCGACGTTGGTTTCCGCAACACAAGGGTAGGGCGATGCTGGTCATTCCGAATTTAAAAAAACCGGCCAGCCCCCAACCCACCAACGACTCCCCAACCAACACCCCGCCGCGGCACACCCGCTTCATTTTTGTGACGGGTGGAGTCATGAGCTCGCTCGGCAAAGGGCTAACCGCCAGTGCCTTGGCCGCCGTGTTGCAAGCCCGCGGCTTCAGCGTGGTGCAGCAGAAACTCGACCCTTACCTGAACGTGGACCCGGGCACCATGTCGCCCTTTCAGCACGGCGAGGTGTATGTGACCGCTGACGGCGCGGAAACCGATTTGGATCTCGGCCACTACGAGCGCTTTACCGGGGTGCCGACCAGCAAACTTTCCAACCTGACCGCTGGGCAAGTGTACTGGAACCTGCTGCAGGCCGAACGTAAGGGCGAACTGCTGGGCAAAACCGTGCAGGTGGTGCCGCATGTCACCAACGCCATCAAGGCCCACATCGCCAAGCTGGATGGCCTGGCCGATTTTGCCCTGGTGGAAGTTGGCGGTACGGTGGGCGACATTGAAAGCATGGCCTTCATCGAGGCGATTCGGCAATACGGCCAAGGCTTGCGCGGCAACCGCGGTAAGGTGTGCCGCAACGATGCCTGCTACCTGCACCTGACCTATGCGCCGTATTTGAAGGCCGTGGGTGAGATTAAAACCAAGCCCAGCCAGAACGCGATTAAGGATTTGCTGCACTTCGGCATTCAGGCCGATGTGGTGGTGGTGCGCAGCGAAGTGGAGGTTGGGCGCGCCGAGCTGGATAAGATTGCGCTCTTTGCCGGGCTGGAGCCCGCGCATGTGGTGAACTGCCCGGATAGCGACAGCATCTACCGCGTGCCGGTGACCCTGCATGCGGCGGGGTTGGATGAGGCGGTGCTTGACCACTTTGGGCTGAGTGCCCCTAAGCCCGACCTGGCGGGTTGGCAGCGGATCGCCGACCTTTCCCGCACCCCGCCGCGCACCGTCAAGATTGCGGTGGTCGGCAAATACGTGCAACTGGGCGACGCCTACAAGAGCCTCAATGAAGCCCTGCTGCACGGCGGGTTTGCCCATGACGCAAAGGTGCAGATTGTGTTTGTGGACAGTGAAGCGCTGGAGCAGGTGAGTGACGCCGAGCTGGCGGCCCAACTGGGCGAGGCGGCAGCGGTGCTGATTCCGGGTGGCTTCGGTGCGCGTGGGACGGAGGGAAAAATCCGCGCGATCCGCTGGGCGCGGGAAAATAAAGTCCCCTTCTTGGGGATTTGCTTAGGCCTACAAATGGCGATTGCCGAATACGCCCGGAGCGTGGTGGGGTTACCTGGGGCCGACAGCACCGAGTTTACGGCCGAAAAAGGCAACCCCCAGCACCCGGTGATTTGCCAAATGACCGAATGGCAAACGCCGGATGGCCAGCTGATGACACGGGAAGAGGGCGGCAACCTGGGCGGCACGATGCGCCTGGGCGCCTACCCGGCCAAGCTGGCCCCGGGCAGCTTGGCGGCCACGATTTACGGCACGGAAAACATTGCTGAGCGCCACCGCCACCGCTACGAGTTCAACCCGCGTTACCGGGAGGCCTTGGAACAGGCGGGCTTGGTGTTCAGTGGCCTCTCGCCGGAAAACAAGCAACTGTGCGAAATCATTGAGTTGCCCCAGGCCGCCCACCCGTTCTTCATTGCCGTGCAATACCACCCCGAGTTCCAGAGCACGCCGCTGAAGCCCAGCCCGTTGTTTGCGGCCTTTGTGGCGGCCGCGTTGACGCGTTAAGCGCGTTAGACCGCCTGAACTTCCCGCACTTCCGGCACGTGCTGGCGCAGCATGGTTTCCACCCCGGCTTTCAGCGTGGCGGTGGAGGAGGGGCAGCTGCTGCACGCGCCGTGCATTTCCAGAAATACGGTGCCGTTTTCAAAGCCGCGGAACACGATGTCGCCGCCATCTTGCGCCACCGCAGGACGCACCTTGCTGTCGATCAGCTCTTCAATCTTGGCGAGCAAGGCCGGGTCGGCGCTGACATCACCCAACATGGGCGCGGCGGCAGGCGCCTTGCCTTGCAGCACCGGGTCGCCGCTCTTGAAAAAATCTTCCAACACCGGCACCAGCGCTTCGTTGATCTCGTTCCAGCTGAGCCCCTCTTGGCGGGTGATGGTGAAGAAATCGCTGCCGATGAACACCCCGACCACACCCTTGGCGCGGAACAGGCGGCGCGCCAGCGGGCTACGGGCTTCGGCGCTTTCAGGCGTGGGGAAATTGGCCGAGCCGCCGGGGATGAGCAACCGCCCGACGTTGTACTTCAACGACTGCGGGTTGGGGGTTTTCTCGGTGCGGATGGTGAGCTCTTCGTCCATGGGCCCTCTTTAGGCCTTTTGGGCCCGTCGCTCAACCCCAACCAAAGTGTGGTTATCCGGTGCCCACTCGGGCTGCCAGCGCGGCGCGGATGAAGTCGTCGAGGTCGCCATCCAGCACGGCCACGGTGTTGCTGGTTTCCACGCCCGTGCGTAGGTCCTTCACCATTTGGTAGGGCTGCAGCACGTAACTACGGATTTGATGCCCCCAACCGATCTCGGTTTTGGTGGCTTCCAGCTTGTTCTTTTCTTCCTGCTGCTTTTGCAGTTCCAGCTCGTACAATTTGGCTTTCAGCAGCTGAATCGCGATTTCGCGGTTGCGGTGTTGGCTTCTGTCCTGCTGGCAAGCCACCACGGTGTTGGTGGGCAGGTGGGTCAGGCGGATCGCGCTGTCGGTTTTGTTCACGTGTTGCCCGCCCGCGCCGCTGCTGCGGTAGGTATCCACCCGTACCTGGCTCATGTCCAAGTCAATTTCAATCGTCTCATCCACCTCGGGGTAAACGAACACGCTGGCAAAGCTGGTGTGGCGGCGGGCGTTGCTGTCGAACGGGGAAATCCGCACCAGCCGGTGCACGCCGCTTTCGGTCTTGGTGAGCCCGTAGGCGAACGGGCCTTCAAACTTGAGCGTGGTGGCCTTCAGCCCCACTTGGTCGCCGGGGGTTTCATCGAGCAGCGTGACTTTAAACCCGCTGCGTTCGGCCCAACGGCGGTACATCCGGGCCAACATCGCGGCCCAGTCGCAGCTTTCCGTGCCGCCTGCCCCGGCGTGGATTTCAATATAGCAAGCGGCATCATCCAACTCGCCGCCCAGCAAACATTGGATTTCCAGCTTTTGCGCTTGGGGAAGCAGGGCGGCAAGTTGGGCCTCAGCCTCGGTGACGCTGGCGGTATCGCCTTCCGCTTCACCAAGCTCTAAGAGCGTTTTAGCGTCGCTCAGCTGTCCGGCGATGGTGTCGTATTGGTTAAGCCTGGCTTCCAACGCCGCTTTTTCCTTCACCACCGGGCGGGCGGCTTGGGCATCGTTCCAGAAGGTGGGCGCCAGGGTTTGTGCAGCCAGCGCCTGCAGGCGTTCCCGCGCACGAGGGAGGTCAAAGACTCCTCCCGAGCAGGCTGAGCGCCTGCTCGATTTGGCTGATGAGGGCAAGGGTTTCGGCGCGCATCCTAAGGCTTCCACTCCAGATAATAGTGATGATCGTTGTGGTTGTGCTCATACACCACAAACCCTAGGCGTTCATACAGTTTTTTGGCGGGATTGTTTTCAAAGGTGCGCAGACGCATGGGCTTATTGAACCGTTTGGCAACCGCCATGAGGTCTTGAATGATGGACCGTCCGATGCCCTGACCACGCAGGGTGGGTACAAGGATCAGGTTCGAAAGATACAGTCGACTCTGCGCTTCCTGCCAATCATAGGAAAGATAGCCAGCAGGCAAATTATCAACCAGCACAATGAATTGACCACTGTAAATCTTTTCCAGTTCAGCGTTGGCAAACTGTGCCTGAACCACGGGATCCCAGCCCCAGATGGGCTCCACGCGCGGGCGGTAGGCCTCATGGTGGAGCGTAAACCAAAAGTCACGGTCGGCCGCCGTGAAGAGGCGAAGACTGTAAACTGGTGTCATAATTTAGGCGGTTAACTTCTGGTTGTTGGCGTGGCGTTCCTTATCACGTCCGGTCTTTTTCGCCAGGTTTTTCTGCAGCGCGGCGGTCAGGTCGATGCCCTTCTGGTTCGCCAGACAGGTAATGCAGAACAACACATCCGCCAACTCATCGGCCAAGGCTTCTTGAAGGTCGACGGGTTTGTGGCCTTTTTTGAAGCTCTGTTCGCCATCGGTGCGGATGATGAGCCGCGCCACTTCGCCGGCTTCTTCCATCAGCACGCCCAGGTTGGTGAGCGGGTCAAAATATCGCACACCAATCTCCTGAATCCAGGCATCCACGGCGGCCTGGTAGGTCTGCAGGGTGAGGGGTTTTGCCATCTTAAAAAATCCCAAAACTACGCAACAGGTTTTCCATGGCTCCGGGGGCTCCGCCGCCATCTTCGGTCGGCACGCTGAAGGG
>JADCGN010000116.1 GCA_020249005.1 Alphaproteobacteria bacterium | reverse complement strand
GGGTATGAGCCAGAGTCAGCCCCTCACCGCGGTGTACGACGTGATTGTCGTGGGTGGCGGCCATGCCGGGGCCGAGGCCGCCGCGGCCAGCGCGCGCTTGGGCGCCAACACCCTGCTGCTGACCGGCAATTTGGATACCATCGGCCAAATGAGCTGCAACCCGGCGATTGGTGGGCTCGCCAAAGGCCACTTGGTGCGGGAAATTGACGCGCTAGATGGCCTGATGGGCCGGATTACCGACCGCACCGGGCTGCAGTTCCGTATGTTGAATGCCAGCAAAGGCCCGGCCGTCCGCGGCCCCCGCGCCCAGAGCGACCGCAAACTGTACCGAGAAGCGGTGCAGGCCGAACTCTTCGCCACCCCCAACCTGACCATCAAGCAGGCCGAGGTAACCGATATCCAACCGCTTGAGGAGGCGGGCAACCCCTTGCTGGTGCATTGTCATACCGGTTGGGTCTTTCGGGCGGGCGCCGTGGTACTGACCACAGGAACGTTTTTAAAAGGCCTCATTCACATTGGTAAGCAACAGCTCAGCGGCGGCCGCGCGGGCGAACCAGCGGCCCACCGGCTGGCTGAACGTCTGTACACGCTTGGCTTTAAAATGGGGCGGCTCAAAACCGGTACCCCACCCCGGCTGAATCGTCAGACCATTGATTACAGCCAATTAGAGGTCCAGCCCGGCGATGAACCCCGGCCGGCCTTCAGCTTTCTGCCGCAAACCATGCCGGCCACCCAATTGCCGTGCCACATCACCCATACCACCAGCAAAACCCATGATTTAATTCGGGAAAATCTGCACGAATCGCCGGTATACGGGGGCCAGATTGAAGGCACTGGGCCGCGCTACTGCCCCAGCGTGGAAGATAAGGTGGTGCGCTTTGCCGGCAAGGAAAGCCACCAGGTATTTCTCGAACCCGAGGGGTTCGACAGCCGCGAGGTCTACCCGAACGGGATTTCCACCTCGTTTCCCGTGCACCTGCAGCAGGCGATCCTGCAAACCATCCCGGGGTTGGAGCGGGCCGAGATCCTGCGCGCCGGTTACGCAATCGAGTATGATTACGTGGAACCAACCGAACTCCGGCACACCTTGGAGACCAAAAAGCTCCCCAACCTGTTTTTCGCCGGGCAATTGAACGGCACCACCGGCTATGAGGAGGCCGCGGCACAAGGTTTGCTCGCGGGGCTCAACGCCGCGCTGAAAGTGGCCGGCAAAGCCTCTTTCATTCTCTCCCGCAGCGAAGCCTATCTTGGCGTATTGATTGATGACTTGGTGACCAAGGGCACCAAAGAACCCTACCGCATGTTCACCAGCCGGGCCGAATACCGCCTGCTGTTGCGGGCCGACAACGCCGACCTGCGTCTCACCCCCCGCGGGTTGGCCATCGGCTGCATTGGGGCCGCGCGGGAGGCCTGCTTCTTGCGTAAGCAGGCCGCGGTGCAAGCACTCCTGGCGTGGGCCAACACCACCAAAGTCCGCCCGAGCGACCCCCTAGGGTTGGTGGTTGCCCAACAGGCGGGCAATATGTCTGGGAGCCTCTCGGTCTTCGAGACGCTCAAACGTCCCGGGGTGACGTTAGCGCATGTAAAAACTCACTTACTAAATTTCCCTCAATTTTCCAATGAAGTAGAAGAACAGTTAGAAATTGAAGCTCATTATGATGGCTACTTGCAACGCCAACAAGCCGAAGCTCAACGTCTCCAGGAAGAAGACTCACTCGAGATTCCGACTGACTTGGATTACGGCCGGGTGCATGGCCTCAGCACCGAGGTACGCCAGAAATTACGCGAGGCCCAACCCCCAAACTTGGCCGTTGCCGGAAGGATTTCGGGGGTAACTCCAGCAGCTCTGCAGGCCCTCTGGCTGCACTTGCGTAAACAGTAGGCAACCACAGCGCGGTAAGGTTTCACGGTTTCAATTCGGCTAACCTTCACACTGTGTCAAAGTCCCCATCCCAATGGGGATAACGGCAGACAGCCTGGGGGTAACTTGCGCGTTTTCCCTCAGTAACCACTCTCGGGGTTGGGTGAGGCTAAGCTTAACACCCTCTCTACGCTGCTTTTTCCCCAAGAAAAATTCCATTAAAATATTATGATTCCTGATAAAATCACCTTCATCCCCACTCTTCCCCGCTCTTCCTTTTAGGCTCTTTTTTATGTTAAGAATTTCTTATGCAAGCAGCACTCACCCAGTATGCCCAACGTCTACGGGAATGGAACCAACATATCAATTTGGTTGGCCCAGAAACCCTTAAGCATTTAGAACGACGCCATCTTGCCGACTGCTTGCAGCTTATCTCCTACCTTCCCACAGAAAAATCATTAAAGATTATGGATTTGGGAACTGGTGCGGGGCTGCCAGGCTTGGTTTTGGCAATAGCTTGCCCGCAGCATCAGTTGACTTTGGTTGAAAGCGACAGCCGCAAATGCGCTTTTTTGCACACGGTAATTCAGGACCTCGGCCTCACCAACACCACGGTATTGAACCAACGTTTGGAGACGCTTTCTGCCACCCCCACTTACCAGGTGATTACCGCCCGGGCCTTCGCGCCACTCAGTAAAATTTTACCGCTGAGCCGAGGTTTTTTGGCACCCGAGGGCCATTGGTTGCTGCTTAAAGGAGTGGCAGTTGATGAAGAATTAAGGGGTTGTGAAACACTGTTTCCCATGACAACCACGCGCTGGCAGAGTAAAGTGGCGGATGACGGTGGGACGCATGGGTGGGTATTGAAAATCACTCCCGGCGCGGCCGCCTAAACAGCTTTGATTGGCAGCGTTTCCCGATGTTGCACGGGGAACGCCCAAAAAAGTGGCACCCAACCGAGCCTTGAGGAGACCATGCACCATGCCGGCCAGGATCATTGCACTGAGCAACCAGAAGGGTGGGGTAGGCAAAACCACCACGGCGATCAATCTTGCTACCGCCTTGGCAGCCTGTGGCAACCGCGTGTTGGTGGTAGATTTTGACCCGCAAGGCAACACCACCACCGGGTTTGGCGTGGATAAACGTAGCTTAAACCATAGCACCTATAGCCTGCTGATGGGGGACAGTACCCTGGCGGAGGCCACGGTGGCGACTCAGGTTCCCAACCTTCATTTGGTTCCCAGCACCATACACCTGTCGGGTGCGGAAGTGGAGTTGGTGCCGATCATGGCGCGTGAAAATCGTCTGCGGGAGGCCTTGCAGCCAGTGTACGACCATTATGATTACGTCTTTATCGATTCTCCCCCTTCTCTTGGTCTGCTGACGATTAATGCTTTGGTGGCAGCAAGCGATATTATCATTCCGCTGCAATGCGAGTTTTTTGCGATGGAAGGAATTTCACAATTGTTCAAGACTTTCGACTTGGTCCGCAAAAACCTGAACCCGCAACTCCAGGTGTTGGGGGTGTTGCTGACCATGTACGACAAGCGCAACAACTTGGCCCAGGCAGTGGAGCGCGATGTACGGGAGAACTTGGGGGAACGCGTGTTTGAAACGGTGATCCCCCGCAATGTCCGTCTCTCGGAAGCACCCAGCCATGGGGCACCGGGTTTGATTTATGATGTGAAATCGCCGGGGAGTCAGGCCTACATCCGTCTTGCCGCTGAGTTGATGCAGCGCTTGGCGCAGCAGGCAATGCCTCAACCCACCGCACAAAACGCCGCCTAACCTTGTTTTAACCACCCCCGCTGAAAAGAAGGAGCCAACCCCATGCAAGAAAATCTTCCCACCACCGCGCAGCAGACCCAAAATACTGAGCTGAATACATCAGCAAACCCTACCAGTGGTGGTTCAGCACCGCATCCGGCCATGGCAGGAGTGAGCTTACCGGCCGCTACTCCCCGCGCTGCGGGTGGCCGCGGTTTGGGTCGGGGGCTGTCGGCGTTGTTGGATGACACCGCGGTGGCGGCGCTCGCCCCTACGCCGGTCGGTCAGGCCGCCACCACGGCGCCGAAACCTGAAAGTATGGTGCCGCTCAGTGCTCTCATTCCCTCCTCGGTGCAACCGCGCCGCCAGTTCGATGAAGCCCTGTTGGAAGCTTTGGCCGGGAGCATCAAAGCCCAGGGGGTGTTGCAGCCATTGTTGGTGCGCCCCGGAAAAATGCAGGGGGTGTATGAAATCATCGGCGGTGAGCGGCGCTGGCGGGCCGCCAAGCTGGCCGGCCTTACCGAAGTGCCGGTGATCATCCGTGAGCTGGAAGACCAGCGCGCGTTGGAAGTAGCCTTGGTGGAAAACGTGCAGCGGGCCGACTTGAACCCGCTGGAGGAAGCGGCCGGTTATCAGCGCTTGGTGGCCGAGTTCAACTACACCCACGAAGACATGGCGCGCGTGACCGGCAAGAGCCGCAGCCACATCACCAACCTGCTGCGCCTGCTGGGGCTGAATGACAAAATCAAGGATTGCGTCAACAACGGCCTGCTGACCATGGGGCACGCGCGCGCCTTGTTGGCCTTGGCCGATGACCCGGAGTTGCAGTTGCGGGCTGCCAACAAGGTCATTAAGAACCAGCTTTCGGTCCGCGAAACGGAAGATTTGGTGCGCAATCTCGTGCGTCCTAACCAACCCGCCCGCGGCCGCCGCCCCAGTGACCCCAAGATTTCCGCGCTGGAGCAACTGATGCAGGAACGGGTCGGCTTGAAGGTGAGCATCCGCCAAAAAGAACCCAACAGTGGGGGTTCGGTGCGGATTTTCTTCGACAATGTGGATGAGTTGAGTAGCTTGTTGAAGCGGATTGGTTCGCAAGGCTTGGCAGCGGCGATAACGGCGGCCGAGCCAAACCAGAGTTCATAACAAAAACAAAATCTTATGTTGAGAGTAAAAATTTACCCAGCTGCCGGCAGCTGGGTTTTTGTACGCATAAAAAATGGGTAAAAGGTTGGGGATAATTCTCAAATTTTCTCTGTGTGTATGCATAAAATGATACTTCACTGGCAAGAAGCCTGGTGAAATGGTGCTGCATAAATACCCACTCACAACCAGGCCGATGGAAGGGATGTGCATAACCCCGGTGTGGGATGGAGTTGACCAAAACCACGGCATTCCTTGCGGGTTCTTTTTCCGCGAAAGGCTTGACTTTTTGCCCCCAAATCGTAAGCCTGCAGTCAGCGCTGCATGACGGTGGGGCGTGGGGGCTGTTCAGGTTCCCTGTCGAGACAGGAAAATCCTGTGCAAACCCGCCACACCCCACGCAGCCAACCCACCGTAGGGCCTTGCCAAAGGTGTAGGGGCTCAACATGCTGGCCCCACCCCGCGGCTGCAAGTCTGCAATGGCTTTATGGTGCGGTTAACAACAAAGGATAGGGAAAACATGAAAAAGACCCTTCTGGCGACGAGCGCTCTGGCTCTGATCGCCGCGACCGCCGGTGCGGTTGACGTGGAAATGTACGGCCAAGTGAACAAGGCCGTGCTGGGTTACGATGACGGTGCCAACACCGATGTTGTGATCGTCGACAATGAATACAGCACCACCCGTGCTGGCCTGAAAGGCGCCCAAGCGCTGGACAACGGCCTGACCGCCAGTGCTTTGTTCGAATTCGAGGCTTCTGACAACAACAGCCAACAATTCACCCAAAACTCGCGCAGCGGCAGCACCGGGACCCAAACCACCCCGGCTAACAGCCCCGCCAGCTTCAACCAGCGCCAAGCCCGCGTGGGCCTGAGCGGTAACTTCGGCGGCGTGTACGTCGGGAGGCAAAGCGTGGCCACCGATGGCGTGCTGGGTGCTGACCTGGCTGGCGCCCAAGACGTGATGGGCCAAGACGTGACCAGCATCGGCGGCGGTCTGCGCCTGCTGCGTACCGGTAGCACCACCAGCGCCACCATCTTCAGCAACTCTCCGGTGGTGAACACGATGGCCACCGGCTTTGCCGACGAGCGTGCCAACAGCATCCGCTACGACAGCCCGATCTTTGCCGGCATCCAAGGCCGTGCGAGCATCCAGCAAGGTGGCGATATGGATCTGAGCGCTTTCTATGATGGCGCGATGGGCGACTTCAAAATCGCTGGTGCCGCTGGTATCCAGTTCAACAACGATGGCACGACGCCTGCTGCCAACAGTAACACGGTGAAGAGCGAGTACGGTGCGAGCCTGAGTGTGGCTCACAGCACGGGTTTGGCTGCGACCGTGGCCTACAGCACCCAAGACCTGGATCGCAAGGCTGCCAACGCCAATGAGGGTGAAACCCTGTACGGTAAAGTTGGTTACGCTTGGGATGCGTTCGAAGTGGCTGCCGACTACGGCACCAGCAAGAACTACCGCGTGCGGACGGGTGACGACGAGCTGAAGGCCTTCGGTCTGGCTGGTCAGTACAACCTGGGCCATGGCGTGAGCGTGGCTGGTCTGTACCGCAACTTCGATGCGGACATCACCGGTGCCAGCACCGACAGCATCGACCTGTACGGTGTGAACATGCGCGTGAAGTTCTAGTCTCCGGACTAGGCTTAAGCCAAAAGGCTCCTTTGGGAGCCTTTTTTGTTGACCTGAATCTTAGAAATTTCTGTATATCGATAAGGAAACACTTTGCTAGTGGGCGATCAATGCCTGCACTTCGCCACCTATATCCTGCTGGCCGCTGCTGCCTAATGGCCACCCTCACCAATCAACGCCAGCCTGTGCAAGCACGGCTGGCGTTTCGTTTTGGCCGTGCCTAGCGCAGCGTATCGGGCAGCGGGTTGGGGGCCCGGCGCGTCAGGCCACCATCCTCTTGCGCGCCTTGGTTCACGATATTCGGCTTACCCTCCGGCGTGGGGCTCACAATCACCAGGTAATCGTGCACTTGGGCCACGCCCGGCGTGGTGCGCAGCAGGTGCAGCACGTTGTTGCGTTCATCGGCACCGCTCACGCTGCCCAGCGCATACACATGGTTGTTGACTACGGAAATCATATAGTTGAGCGGAAACACCCCCTTGGTGCCGATCAAACGCGGTTTAATTTGCGCGGCAATCCAGGCATCCTTGGCGCGCTGGGCGGTGGTGTAGGCGTCGCCCACGAACAGTTCGTTGTACACCTTGCGCACCCCGGTGGTGCCCTGGATCAGCGCAATCACCTGCTCACCCTCGGCTCGGGTCGGCACCACGCCGGTCACCAGCACGTCGTTGTAGAACACATCGGTGCCAATATCGCCCAAGAAACGGTAATTCTTGCTGGCGAGTGCGGCTTTGACCCGCACTTTGGTGTCGGTATCGGCGGCCACCTGTCCGCTCGGGCGGGTTTGCAGCCCCACATAGCCCGCCGCCGCCCCGGCCCCCAACACCATGGGCACACCACAACCCGTCAGGAGCAGGCTGCTTGCCAAAGCCGTGGCCAAAAACGCGCGACGCATTATCCAAATCCTTCTTTTGCCGGACTGTAAGGGGGTTGAGGCGCCTTAGGCAAGTGGGACTGCATACCGCTGCACCAACGGCCAGCCTGGCGTAACCTGGGCCAGCTCCAGCCGCACCGTCAGCGCGGGGTAACGGGCGGCCCACCAGGCGGCCTGGCGTTGCAACCGCCGTCGTTGGGCAGCGCCCAGCAAACGTTCATACGGCAGCTGACGCCCACGGGTTTTCACTTCCACCAGCATCAGGCTTGTCCCGCGGCGCAGCAGCAGGTCGGTTTGCACAGCTTCCCGCCGTGGCCGCCGCATGGGCCGCCAGCCTAGCAGCAGGTACCACGCCAGCGCCACGCCTTCGCCAAGCTTGCCCAAGCTGACGTGGGAAAGACCACGCCGCTTGACGCCTCTGCCCCCTTCCCACACCGTAGGG
>JADCGN010000115.1 GCA_020249005.1 Alphaproteobacteria bacterium | reverse complement strand
TACCGCTGAGCTAACCGCCCGCCGCCTGAGGGTTGCACCGGGCACCCTTCGATGGTTGCGCAGACAGTTCCGCCCGCACAACCCTTTCTCTCTAACAGGGAATTTTGAAGGAATCAATGATTCAAGTGACTCCACTTATATGAACTTTTTTAGTAGGAAGGAGTTATCCCGCCCTACCACACTCATCTTCTCACGCGTTTAAGCTTTAACCCGGAAGCTTAAGTATTGCTCATGTCATCATCGGGGTGGCTGCGGGTATGGCTCCGTACGGTGGCACCATCCCGGGTGTAGGCAGCGTGGTGGGATTGGGGTCATAGGTGGGGCCTGTGCGGGTATCTCCATGTTGCAAAGATTGCCCAGGCTTTTGATTAGGCGTGCCTCGTGGTGGCACCCCTCCAACCGGACTGCCGAGCGGCCCACCTGAGAGTGGGCGGCTTTTGGGACTGTTTTTGCCTGGCATAGGAGCTCTTGGCAATCCGCTTGGTAGGTGAACGACCGCCCGCGGGCGGCATTTTGCATTTAAAAAACCCGCCAGCGGCGGATGAGAAGGAACTTGTTGGTCGTGCAGGCAGTTCCGCCCGCACGTCTCTTCACGCCTATTATGCGCTGACGCGCATCAGCTAACTTTGTACTACTCGCTGCATTTGCAAGGGGTAAACCCCCTGCACCCCCCTTTGATGAATTCACCTTCGGTGAAATGGTCGGGGAGAAAGGATTTGAACCTTCGACCCTCTGGTCCCAAACCAGATGCGCTACCAGGCTGCGCTACTCCCCGAGTGGTTTCTTCTAATCGATGTAGCCCCACAACACAAGGGCCTGGCCGCCGCTTGGCAAACGGTACGCCTTCTGGCAAAGGAACGATACAGTTCACGTTTTCACGAGGTTTGCCATGCTTACCCATGTTTCTTGGTTGGCGCTGCTGACGGCGCTGGGTTTCACCCACCCTGGCTTGCCCCCGCTCCGGCGGCTGGCCTCCCCGTTCGCGGTGAGGCCGACCCCACCGGCCCAGCACCTGCCACCGCCGCTGCGGTGGCACAAACCCAAACCCCCACGGCCCTTACGGCAGCCCGGCCCCGGCCGTGGCCATCGCGATCGACCCTAAACGCCAGCGGGCCGGATGCCCATGCATCCGGCCCGCTGGTGGCATTTGAGGGTTGGTTATTGACCCAGTACATCATTCAGCAACCCCGGCAGCGCGTCTTCCAGCTTGGGCGGTGCGGCTGGTGGCGTAGGTACAGGCGACGTCTCTGCGGGAGCCGTGGAGGCAGGAGCCGGCGCCGTCGGGCTGCTCGCGGTGGGCGTGGGGGCGGCCTTGGGCTTGACGAACTGATTGAGCAGATTGCCAACCCCTTCTTGGGTGACGCCTTTACCGCCCAGCATATCCCCCACCACGCCGCCCAAGCCTTTGGCGTCATCCTTGTTCAGGTTCAGGAGCGACTTCACCCCTTCTGTGGCCAGTCGCTTGGTGAGGCGGTCGGTGAAGGCCGGGTCAGCCCCAATCGCAGGGGCAGTCAGCGGCCCGCGCACCAGAATCGGCACCGCCAAGGCTTGGGTGGTGGTGAGGGTTGGGGTCAGGGTTAAATCGATCGTCCAATTCGGCAGATCAAACTGCCCGGTACCCGCCAGTTTCATCGCCCCATTGGCGGTGGCGGCGGTCAGGGTTTCAAACGTCCCCACCCCTTGGCGCAAGGCCACTACCACGTTCAGGCTTTCCAGGCGGCCATCGCCGTTGTTGGGCAAGGCCATTTGGCCCTGCAAGAGGCGCTCCAGCGTCACCACGTTGCCCAGCATGTTTTCGTACGGCAAGCGGCCGTCGCGGGCGGCAAACTCCAAGCGGCCGCCGAGGTTTTGGGCCAGCGCCCGGGTGCTATTCCCTTGGCTGGCCAATTGCACCGCGCCGTTGAGCGGCAATTCCACGCCACGGGCCGCCAAGGTGGGCACCAAGCGGTGCAGTTGCAACCCATTCAGCGCCAACTGGGTGTTCAACCGCGGCGTCCCCGCATGGGCCAACGCCATCGCGCCGGTGATGCGCCCTTGGTTGTCGGCAAAGGCTAGGTTCAAACCTTCCACGTCCAGTTGGCTGGGCGTGTTGCGCAGCGTGAAGGCCGCGCTTTCCACCGGCACGTTTGCACAGGTGATGCCGCTGGCTTTCACCGTTAGGTTCAGCGCCAGCTGGCGCAGGCCGCTTAAGTCGAGCGGCGCATCGCTCCAAGGCGCGCCACCCGTGGCTTGGCCCGTGGCAGCTCCGCTCCCGCTGCCCGTCTCAGGGCGGCTGTTGCCGCAGTAACCCAGGCGGGTGGCATGGAGTTCCGAGATATTGACGGTGCCCTGCAGGTTGGCCGGAGCCCCAGGGGTATAACTCAGGTTGGCCAATACTTGGGCCAGGCCAGGCAAGTTCACGGTCAGCCCTTCCAATTCATAGGGGCTGTTGCCACGCACTTTGCTGCGGATCGAAAAGCCGCTGGCAGGCAGTTCGCCGGCAATGCCAAACCCGGCCGCCGCCGCGGCCATGTTAGGGCCATCAAGTTTGGCGTCGAGGTCCAGCACCGGCTTGGCGGTGCTGGTGTTCACGGTGCCGGTGGCGGCCGCGCTGGCCAGCTCACCCACCCGGGCCTGCACCGCCTGCAGCGTGTAGCGCCCTCCCTGGCCCTGCACATTCACAGTGGCCTGCAGGGGTTGGGTTGGCGCGGTTTGGGTTTGTCCGAATGCTTGCAGCAGCGCCTGCAGGTTCGGTGCTTGCACGGTCAGATTGGTGGTGACATCGGGCTGCGTTCCGGCTTTAGGCGTAAGGTTGATGTTGCCGCGCACCTGTAGCACGGGCTCCAGGTTAAAGCTGAAGTCACGGATTTCAATTTGCTCTTCACCCGCCAGCTTGGCTTGCAAATTAAACGGCCGAGCTGGCAACGCTGGTTGCTTGGTGCCGCTGCCCAGTTCCGCTAAGGCGCGCAAGTTGGCGCCTTGCACACTCACCGTGCCCCGTCCACGCGGCGTACTACCCAAGGTTAAATCCACGTCGCCGCGGGCTTGCAGCAGTTCGCCGAGGCGCGCCGAGAAGTTCCGCAGCGTGACTTGTTCCGGCTGCAGCACCACGTCACCCGTCAGGCTAGCAGGACTGGCCGGAGCTTGCGGCGGTGCCTTCCCGAGCAAGGTTTGCAGGGTTTGTTGCAGATTGCCGCTCCGCGCATTCACCAAGCCGGCAAAGCCGTTTTGGTTGATGACGCGTCCTTCCAGCGCCATGCCCGCCCCGGCACCTTCCAGCTTGGCTTTCAGCGGAATGTTGGCGAAGTCGGCCACATCGGCCACCAATTCCCCGTTGAGCGGTTGGCCGTTGACCGTGCCGCGTAAGGTGGTGGTGGCCACCGTGCCGTTGGTGCGGGCGCCGATGTTCATGTTGCGCACCGCTACCTTTTGCCCGCTTTGCGCATCGGTGTAGGTAAGGTTGAGGCTGGCAATCGCCAGGCGCACGCTGGCCAAAATGCCGCCCCGAGCGGTTAAGTCGGCCAACGGGTTGGCGCTTTCTTTCGCCGCCGCAGGCTTGGCTTGCGCGGCAGTGTCAGGCGTTTGCCAGTTGGCCACGCCTGCTTGATTGCGGGTGAGCGTAATGGTCGGGTTCTTGGCTTCAATCGCCCGCAGCTGCAGGCCTTCCCATGGGCGTAACCCCCCACCCCAGGCGGCTTGGAGGGCCAAGGCCTCCACGCGCGCTAACATGCCCTCACCTTGCAAGCTGGCCACCTCCACCCCTTGAGTTTTGACCACCAACTCGGGCCACAATTTCACCGAGACTGGCCCGGCAAATTGCACCGGTACGCCTGCACGCGCCGCACCCCACTCGGCCCAGCTGCGCATGTCGTTGTTCTGTACGTAGGAGACCAAACCAACCGCGGTGGCCCCCACCGCCAACACCACAGCACCAACCCCCACACCAACCCAAGCCCAGGCGCGCATTGCTAAAATTCCTTGTTGTTAAGCCAATTTTGCCACGCACGGGTGGCCGGTTCAAGCAGATTCGCCTGCCCTGTCAGCAAGCTCTGCCAAGCAGCAGGCACTGGCGCTTGCAGGGCCAACGGCTGGCCGGTGGCAGGGTGGGCCAACTGCAGCTGCCACGCATGCAGCGCCAGGCCCGTGCCGAGCCGTTTGCCCGTGGGTTTGGTGCGAGCAAAATCGCCGTATTTGTCATCCCCCACCAATGGCCAGCCATGGTGGGCGAAGTGCGCACGCAGCTGGTTCATGCGGCCCGTCAGGGGGCTGGCCAGCACCAACCACACGCCCGGTTCTACCAGGCCAATGCGCACCCAGACGGTGTGCGCCGGGTCGCCCTGCGGGCTCACCACTGCCAACGGCCCGCGCTTGGCCAAGGGCTCGCGCATGCTGCCCTTGGCTGGCAGCTGTTCGGCTAAGAGCAACGCCAAATAACCTTTCCGCACGTCACGCTCGGCCCACTGCGCGCTTAACGCGGCGGCGGCCGTGCGGGTTTTGCCGCACACAATCAACCCCGAGGTTTCGCGATCCAGCCGGTGCACCAACTTGGGAGCGCGGTCGGCACCGTAAGCGGCCGCCAGCAAGCGATCCAAACTCTTCACCACGCCGCCCCCCGCTTGCGCCGCCAGCCCTTGGGGCTTGTTCAGCACCAACAGCTGGGCATCGTCGTAGACCACCGCCTGCCGCAGCGCGGCCACTTCGGCTTTGGTGGGCATATAGGCAGAGGCCGTGGTGGCAGGATTGCCAAAGCTGGGCGGCAACGTCACCACGTCGCGGGCTTGCAAACGCAAATCCATCGGGGCTTTGCGGCCATTCACCCGCACCAACCCGGTACGAATGGCTTTCTGCAACCCCACAAACGGCACACCGTGGCACACCCGTTTCAGGTAGCGGTCCAGCCGCTGGCCGGCGTCGGTAGGCGGAATGGTGTAGGTTGTCGGCTTCACCCTTGGCGCTCCCATAAATCTTGCAGCCATTGGCCCCAGCCGCTGCGCTGGAGAATTTTATCGCCCAAATGGTGGCCGTGGCAAAAATCGGCCACATAATGCCAAAAATTAGGATGCTCGAGCGGTGGAAAATGCCCCACCTCATGCAGCAACAGCAGGTGAGCGTTGGGCATGGCCGCGGCCAACGCTTTGCCGCTGGTGGGGCTCACCAAAATATCGTCGGTGCCATGCATCACCAACACCGGGCATTGCACCTTGTGGGCCCAGCGTACACTGCTGAACAATCCACCCGCCGTAAGCTGCGCCAACGTGGCGGCTCCTTGCGGCGCACAGCGGGCCCGTTCGGCTAAGAATGCCGCGTAGACTTGGGGGTATTTTACTGGGAACATTCTGCCAAACAACGGTAACAGCCCCGTCTGAGGGTCGGCCTGCAAGTCCTTCATGTATTGCCAAAAGGATTTGCCCATTTTGCCCTCCATCGCCGCCACATCGCGGGCCGTGTGCGGCTGCCCGGCGCTGGTGCTGACCAACACCAGGCGGCTCAGTTTCTCGCCCAACAGCCGCGCCAGTTCTTGGGCTGCGTAGCCCCCCAAACTATGCCCCAGTACCACCAACGGGCCGGCATGGGGCGGCAACTTGGCCAATATTTGGTGGGCATGTTTGGCGTACGCCTTGGCGGAAAACGGCAACGGCAACGGCACCCCTGCCACGCCCGGCGTGGCGAAACGGATGATGCGCCAGTCCGGCAAAGCCACTGCAGCGCCGGTAAAGATGTACGCCCCGCTGTTCACGCCGGGTAGGCACACCAACGTGCCGTGCACCCCGGTGGGGTTATCGACTTCATAAGGCGCAAAGGTGGCAATCACCGCCGCAGTTTAACGCGTGGCGCGCAATTTTGCAAAATAGGCCATCCGCTTGGCCATCTCGCGTTCAAAGCCGCGTTCCACCGGTTGGTAAAAGCTGGGTCGCGAAACCCCTTCCGGCCAATAGTTCTGGCCACTGAAGGCTGCGGGTGCGTCGTGGTCGTACTGGTAGCCGGCGCCGTGGCCTAGGTCGGCCATCAGCTTGGTTGGCGCATTCACAATGTGGGGCGGCGGCGGTAGTTCGGCGGTGGCTTTGGCCAGCTGTTGCGCCACCTTCCAGGCCACATACAGCGCATTGCTCTTGGGGGCCAAGGCCAAATAGACCGCCACTTCCGCCAACATCAGGTCGGCTTCCGGGCTGCCGATTTTCTCGTACGCCTGCAGCGCGGCCTGGGCCAACGGCAGGGCGTTGGGCTCGGCCAGGCCCACATCCTCGGCGGCCATCCGCACCAGCCGGCGGGCCAAATATACCCCGTCCTCGCCGCCCTGCAGCATGCGCGCCAGGTAGTACAGCGCGGCGTCCGGGTCGCTGCCGCGCACGCTTTTGTGCAGGGCGGAAATCAGGTCGTAGTGCCAGTCACCCGCACGGTCGTACAGCGCCACCCGCTTGGGCAACAGCGCCTGGAGGCTCGGCACATCTAGCGGCGCGGTGGG
This sequence comes from Alphaproteobacteria bacterium, assembly GCA_020249005.1. Lineage (GTDB taxonomy): Bacteria > Pseudomonadota > Alphaproteobacteria > UBA2136 > UBA6156 > JADCGN01. Next base: position 411 of record JADCGN010000115.1, on the reverse strand, counting down.
TTTTACCGCCAGCAACAATTCCACCAGGTTCAGCAGGCTGCGGCCGTCTCCGTGGGCCGCTTGTAGCAACGCCGTGCGCGCAGCGGGCTGCAGCGGCAGCGGCCCAACCTCCGGCAGGGCTTCGGCGCGTTGCAGAATTTGCTCCAGCTCCGCCTCGCTCAGGCTGCTCAGCACCAGTACGTGGGTGCGTGAGAGCAGCGCGTTGTTGAGGCTAAACGAAGGGTTCTCGGTGGTGGCTCCCACCAGCACGAAGAGCCCACTTTCCACATGCGGCAAGAGGGCATCTTGCTGGGCCTTGTTGAAGCGGTGGATTTCATCGATAAACAGCACAGTGTGGCGACCTAAAGCCTGTACGCTTTCCGCCGCCTTGACCGCGGCGCGGATTTCCGCCATCCCGGCAGATAAGATCGG
>JADCGN010000114.1 GCA_020249005.1 Alphaproteobacteria bacterium | reverse complement strand
CCCCCCACCGTCATTGCGAGGAGTGCCCATAGCGTGGCGCGTTACAGGCATAAAATCGACGAAGCAATCGGGTGGAGGTGGCTGTTGCGGGCCCGATTGCTTCGTCGGTTGTCGTTTGAAGCCTGATTCTGGCTTGATTTCTCCCCGCAATGACGGCTATCGTGCGGCGCAAGAAGCCTAATAACCAGAAAGCCCCCGCCATGACCCATTCCCCCGCCGCCACCGATATCGTCATCACCGCCGCCGTGCGTACGCCGATCGGCAGTTTTGGCGGCAGTTTGGCAGGCTTTTCTGGTGCCCAGCTGGGTGCACTGGTGCTGAAGGAAGCTTTAAGCCGCGCCAAGGTGGCGGCCAGCGGCGTGGATGAGGTGCTGTTGGGGCAGGTGCTGACCGCCGGGGTTGGCCAAAACCCGGCCCGCCAAGCCAGCATCGGTGCCGGGTTGCCCGCCCATGTGCCGGCGATGACCATCAACCGCGTCTGCGGCAGCGGCCTGCAAGCGGTGATGCTGGCGGCCGACCTCATCAAGGCGCGGGAGGGGGGCGTGTTTCTGGCCGGTGGGCAGGAAAGCATGAGCCAAGCCCCGCACGCGGTGTTCATGCGTGAGGGCACCAAAATGGGTGACGCCGGCCTGCGCGACACTATGATCACCGACGGCCTTTGGGATTGCTTCAACGGCTACCACATGGGGATCACGGCCGAGAATGTGGCGAAAGAGTATGGCATCACGCGCGAGCAGCAGGATGCCTTCGCCCATGAAAGCCAAACCCGCGCCAAGGCGGCGGTGGAAAGTGGGCGCTTTGCCAATGAGATTGTGCCGGTGAGCATTCCGCAAAAGAAGGGCGACCCCATCGAGTTTAAAACCGATGAATACCCGCGCCTGAGCCCGCTCGAAACGTTGGCCAAGCTGCGCCCGGCGTTTGACAAGAACGGCACCGTAACGGCCGGCAACGCCAGCGGCCTGAACGACGGGGCCGCTGCGCTGGTGGTGACCACCCGCGCCCAAGCCGATAAAGCGGGTGCGCCGATTTTGGGCACCATCATCAGCCATGCGGTGGCGGGCGTTGACCCTGCCGTGATGGGCACCGGGCCGATTCCGGCCAGCCAAAAGGCCCTGCAACTGGCCGGCTGGGGCGTAGAGGAGCTGGACCTGGTGGAAGCCAACGAAGCCTTCGCCGCGCAGGCTCTGGCGGTAATGAAGGGGCTGAACCTGAACCCAGCCACCACCAACGTAAACGGTGGGGCGATTGCGCTGGGCCACCCGATCGGCGCCAGCGGCGCCCGCGTGCTGGTGACGTTGCTGCACGAAATGGCCAAACGCGATGCCAAAAAGGGCCTCGCCACGCTGTGCATTGGCGGCGGCATGGGCGTGGCGCTGACCATCGCGCGGTAAATTCTGCGACTCAAATTCTGGGAATCAAGGGCTTGGCGCAGGGAAGGCCCTGCGCTAGGTTATGGCATGTAACGAAAGCCCCGCCGCCATGAGCAAGCCCTTCGAGTTCGGCCAAACCATCCTGATTTTCTCGCTCTTAATCGGCGTGTGCGTCTGGATTGGCATGATCATCGCCGCGCGCGGCGAAGAACGCCTGGCCGCCGCCTGCAAGCCGGTGGAGTTCTCCACCGACTTCGTGCATGAAGTGACCACCGCCCTGATTGGCCAACAGCCCACCTGGACGCTGTACCTGCAGCAGTACCTGATGAGCGGCTGCTACTACTTCTTCAGCGTGGTGCTCACCCCTGCGCTGACCAACACCGGCGAGGTGGGCACGCCCGTGGGGGGGATTCGGGCGGAGTAGCTGATGGGGCCCACTCAACTGCTCATTCACGCCTGCGAACAAGTGTTGCGTTTTACCCGCGCGGCAACCTGGAACGATCTTAGCGAAGAACGTAAAGTCCAACTCGGCTTTAATACGGGCATCATGGCGTTGGGGCTTAACTTAAGCAAAGACGAGGGCTACTTGGTCTTGGTGAAGACGCGCGAAGGGCAGCTCTCTATGCCGCAACTGCATGCGTATTTAAGAGACTTGGTAGCAAAGCATCAGATAACTGTCAGCGAGACGAACATTCAGCGGTCATTCTAACATGGCCTGCCACGAACTGCGGTTACACCCTGCGCCGTTTGAAAAAATCAAGGCGGGCACCAAAACCATCGAGATGCGTCTGTGGGACGACAAACGCCAACAGCTGCGCGTGGGTGATCAGTTGGTATTTTACAAACGGCCCGAAGAGGTGCAAACCCTGACGTGCACCATTGTGGCGCTGCATCGCTTCCCCAGCTTTAAAGCGATGTGTGAGGCCTTACCGGTTGAGCAGATGGGCTACGAGGGGGAAGCTCTGGCCGCCTGGCAAACCCATCGTGACCCAGGCATGGCCGCATTCTATTCGGCAGAAGATGAGGCACGCTATGGGGTGGTGGGGATTGAAGTTGCTGTGATGGCTTAGGCCAACAGTTCCTTCAGGATTTTATCCACCAACCCCGGGTTGGCCTGGCCTTTGGTTTCCTTCATCACAAAGCCCACAAAGCTGCCGAAGATGCGCTCGTTGCCGGCCTTGTACTTGGCCACCGCCTCGGGGTTGGCCGCCAGCGCGGCTTCGCAGGCCTTGCGCAAGGCGCCTTCATCGGAGATTTGGGTGAGGCCCAGCTTGGCGACGATATCCTTGGCTTCGCCCCCGTTCGCCAGCATCTCGGCAAACACCTGCTTACCGATTTTGCCGGAGATCTCGCCGCTCTCAATCAGCCGCACCAGCCCCGCCAATTGAGTGGCGCTGAGCGGCGAATTTTCTAGCGGTGTTTCAGTCTTGTTCAGCACCGCAAACAGTTCGCTCACCAGCCAGTTACAGCTCAGTTTGGCATCGGCCCCAGTGGCGAGCATCGCGGCGAAGTAGTCGGCATAAGCCTTGTCGCTGGTCAGCAGCGTCACGTCATCGGCGGAAAGTCCTAACCCCGCCAGCTCACCCGCCAACACCTGCGGCAGCTTGGGCATGGCGGCGCGAACCGCGGCAATCCGTTCCGGCGTAATCACCAACGGCAGCAGGTCGGGGTCGGGGAAGTAGCGGTAGTCGTGCGCGTCTTCCTTGCTGCGTAACGTCCGGGTCTCTTCCTTGTCGGGGTCCCACAGGCGGGTTTCCTGCGCCACCGTACCGCCCTGTTCATACAGCGCAATCTGGCGGTGGGCTTCGTGCTCAATCGCCGCCATCACGTGGCGGATGCTGTTCAGGTTCTTAATCTCGCAGCGCGTGCGGAACGGCTCACCACTCTTGCGCACCGAGATGTTGGCGTCGCAGCGCAGGTTGCCCTTTTCCATGTCGCCGTCGCAAATCCCGAGCCAACGTACCAGCGTGCGTAGCGCCTTCATGTAGGCCCCGGCT